>JASHYD010000437.1 GCA_030043175.1 Xanthobacteraceae bacterium
CGCCCAGCTTGCCGAAGATGTCGCCGATAGAGATAGCGCCCATCTGAGCGCCTGGCAGACCGGGTATTTCGAATAGAGGCAAGCCGGCTCCCCCCGCCTGCAACTCGATCTCGATCTCCTTGTCGTCGAGTTCGCCAGCGCGCAGCTTCTTGCGGAAGGTCTCCTTCGTGGAGGCGCTGGCGGTGGCACCGACCAACGCGTCGACCACGCGATCCTCGGCCGCAAGGTGGGCCCTTGCCTGCACCTCTTTGCGTTTCTTCTCACGCGTGAGGACGATGCCGATTTCGACAAGATCACGAACGATCTGCTCGACGTCCCGGCCCACATAGCCGACCTCGGTGAACTTGGTTGCCTCGACCTTGAGGAAAGGTGCTCCCGCAAGCTTGGCCAACCGGCGGGAGATTTCAGTTTTGCCGACGCCGGTCGGGCCGATCATGAGGATGTTCTTCGGCATCACTTCTTCGCGCAGCTTCTCGTCAAGCTGCAGCCGGCGCCAGCGGTTGCGCAATGCGATCGCCACTGCACGCTTGGCATCGCCCTGGCCCACGATGTAGCGGTCAAGTTCGGAAACAATCTCGCGGGGAGAAAAATCGGTCATGGTCATCCGCCATCAAGAGCGTTTGCGTGTCGCGAAGCTCAAACGGTCTTCAACGCTTCGACAGTGACGCTGCGGTTGGTGTAGACGCAAATGTCGGCCGCAATCGCCATTGCCTTCCTCACAATTGATTCGGCATCCATTTCGGTGTCGAGAAGCGCCCGTGCGGCCGCCAGGGCATAGTTGCCGCCAGAGCCGATCCCCATCACGCCGTTCTCAGGTTCGAGCACGCCCCCGGTCCCCGTCAGCACCAGGGTTACCTGAGGGTCAGCGACCAGCATCATGGCTTCAAGACGGCGCAGATAGCGGTCTGTCCGCCAATCCTTGGCAAGCTCGACGGCAGCTCGCATGAGCTGACCTGGATATTGCTCCAGTTTGCCCTCCAGGCGCTCGAAAAGCGTGAAGGCATCGGCCGTGGCACCAGCGAATCCGCCGATCACATCGCCCTTGGAAAGCCTGCGCACTTTCTTGGCATTGGCCTTGATGATCGTCTGACCAACAGAGACCTGCCCGTCAGCGCCGATCACCACAGCGCCGGCCTTGCGCACGGTGAGGACAGTCGTTCCGTGCCAGGGATCAGAATTTGGGGGTAGCATGGTCATCCTTCCATCTATGCACTCGCACGCGCCAAAGCAAACCTGGATTGCATCTCGACGAGCCGCCCCGGTTGAGCCGGGCAGCGAACATCCCGGACGTTGCCGCGATCGAGGGTACCGGCGGATTTCGCTTGAACTTTATCAGCGGGCCGGCCACCGCCCGGGCCGGCCTTGACCCAAGGTGGCTACAATCCTCGTTGCGTCGAGGTAGCGAGTGTGGGAAGCCATCGCCGGACGGGTGTCGAGGCCGGTAGCAGGAAGCGCCAAGCCCTGTTAGAAACTCCCCGGAAAATCTGGCCCGGAGACACCGCCTATGCGCAAGGCCGCGGTAAAGCGCGCGACCAAGGAAACCGACGTCACGGTCGCAATTGATCTTGACGGCCAGGGAGTTGCATCGGTCTCGACCGGGATCGGCTTTCTCGATCATATGCTTGATCTGCTTGCCCGGCACTCGCGGATCGATATCACCGTCAAGGCCGCAGGCGATCTGCACGTGGACCCCCACCACACCACCGAGGATGTCGGGATTGCCCTCGGACAGGCCCTCAAGCAGGCTCTCGGCGACATGAGAGGCATCACGCGCTATGCTGATGTCCATGTGCCGATGGATGAAGCGTTGACCCGCGTCGCCATCGATCTGTCGGGGCGCCCCCTCCTGGTGTTCCGGACGGCGTTCGGCTCCGACAAGATCGGAACCTTTGACACCCAGCTGGTCAATGAATGGTTTCGGGCGTTTGCGGTCAACGCCGGCATCACGCTCCACGTCGAGACCCTTTACGGAGTCAACGATCATCATATATCGGAATCCTGCTTCAAAGGGCTTGCGCGAGCTTTGCGGGCGGCCGCTTCCTTTGATCCGCGCGGGAAGGGCGAGGTGCCCTCAACCAAAGGCACCCTCGGCGGTTGACGGCGGTCGCTTGGTTTGATGACCCTGTCCATCACAAGCGGTGGCCCCTGTCCCTTGCGCGGCTTGTCGGCGGGGAGGCGCGGCGTTGCGCAGAACTCGCGATCGGGAGTATGAACAAGATCATGCCTGCCTTTACGATATTGGAACCACCGGCGTATCAACACACGGCGATCGAGCACGCTGAGCGGTTCATCTTCTTGCCTGAAAGGTTCTATCTGGCAGCTTTTCTGTTCGCTCCCCTGTGGATGATATGGCGGCGTTTGTGGGTTGTTCTGATCATCTACTTGGTTGGAGTCGGATTGATCGCATACGGCCTTCGACTCTTGGGGATCAACTGGATTGCGGTCGCTTTGGTTTTCGGGCTCATCCATCTGTTGGTTGGTCTTGACGCGACAAGCCTGGTGCGGTGGACGCGCTTCCGGCACGGATGGCGGGAGTGCGGTATCGTGATTGCCGACGATCTCGATATGGCCGAGCGGAGGTTTTTCGATAACAGGACGGCATCGCGCGCCCCGACCCGGCCAGGTTGCGTGCCGGCGGCAGGGCCGGTTCCCGCTGCTCAGACATGCAACCCCGATATCATCGGGCTTTTTCCAGAGCCCGGGGGCGGGCGGTGAACGTCGCCATCATCGATTATGGCTCGGGCAATCTGCATTCTGCGGCCAAGGCCTTTGAGCGGGCAGCGCGCGAGAGCGGTACGTCACAGCGCATTGCAGTGACGAGCGATCCGGCGGCGGTGCACAAGGCCGACCGTGTTGTGCTGCCGGGGGTTGGCGCTTTTGCGGATTGTCGGCGGGGACTCGATGGGGTGGCCGGCATGATTGACGCCTTGCACGAGGCGGTGTGCCGGAACGGCAGGCCTTTTCTGGGGATCTGCGTCGGTATGCAGCTCATGGCCGAGCGCGGCCGAGAATATGCGGTCACAAGTGGAATGGGCTGGCTGCGCGGTGAAGTCTGCCGCATCAGCCCGAACAATCACGCTCTGAAGATCCCGCACATGGGCTGGAATACGCTGCACGCGCATCGGCCGCATCCGCTGCTGGATGGCATCCCGCTGGGGCCCGAAGGTCTGCACGCCTATTTCGTCCATAGTTATCAGCTGCAAGTCGAGGACCCAGCCGATCTGGTGGCGGATTGTGACTATGGCGGACCGGTGACGGCGCTCGTTGGGCGGGACAATTATGCCGGTACGCAGTTTCATCCGGAAAAGAGTCAGAAGTTGGGACTCGCCTTGATCGCAAATTTCCTGAGGTGGAAGCCGTGACATGTTGCGGGCGTCACGGCATGGGTGAAGAAGGACAATAACGTTGATCCTGTTTCCCGCCATCGACCTTAAGGACGGCGTCTGCGTGCGTCTGGAACAGGGCGACATGGGGCGCGCAACCGTGTTCAATCGTGACGCGGCGTCCCAGGCTATGGGCTTTGCGGCTCAAGGATTCGAGTATCTGCATGTGGTCGATCTGGACGGCGCATTCGCCGGTCGCCCGGTCAATGCCTATGCGATCGAGCGCATCCTTGAAAGCGTGCCGCTGCCGGTGCAGCTCGGAGGCGGAATTCGCGATCGGGCGACGATCGCCACATGGCTCGAAAAAGGCGTCGACCGTGTCATCATCGGCACCGCGGCCGTCAAGGATCCGGCGCTGGTCAAGCAGGCGGCGCGCGACTGGCCGAACCGCATTGCGGTCGGACTTGACGCACGCAGCGGCCGCGTCGCTGTCCAGGGTTGGGCCGAGACTTCCGATCTGTCGGTGCTGGAGCTTGCCCAACGATTCGAGGATGTCGGCGTTGCCGCGATCATTTATACGGATATTTCCCGTGACGGCGTCCTCAAGGGACTGAACCTTGACGCCACCGTTTCGCTGGCCGATGCGGTTAATATTCCGGTCATCGCGTCGGGCGGCCTCGCCTCGATGGATGACATCCGCCAATTGCTCGAGCCGCGGGCGAAAAGGTTGGCCGGCGCCATTGCGGGCCGTGCCCTCTACGACGGAAAGCTTAATGCCCCAGAAGCGCTGCGGTTCATTCGCAACGCGCGGGCGCAATGAGGGTCGCGTGCTCAAGGTTCGCGTCATACCCTGCCTCGATGTTAAGGACGGGCGCGTGGTCAAAGGCATCAATTTTGTCGGTTTGCGCGATGCCGGGGATCCGGTTGAGGCGGCCGTTGCGTACGATTCAGCCGGCGCCGATGAGCTGTGCTTTCTCGACATCACTGCAAGTCACGAGGACCGAAACATCATCCTCGATGTGGTGCGACGAACGGCCGAGGCGTGCTTCATGCCTTTGACGGTGGGTGGCGGCGTACGCACTGTCGAAGATATCCGCGCGTTGCTGCAATCAGGCGCCGATAAGGTCTCCATCAACACCGCGGCCGTCAATCGGCGCGGTTTCGTCAAGGAAGCGGCGGAAAAGTTCGGCGATCAGTGCATCGTCGTGGCGATCGATGCCCGCAAGGCGTCGCAGCCGGGCGAACCGGACCGCTGGGAGATCTTCACCCATGGCGGGCGCAGGCCGACCGGGCTTGATGCGGTTGCGTATGCCAAGGAGGTGGTTGCTTTGGGGGCTGGCGAAATCTTGCTCACGTCCATGGACCGCGACGGCACCCGTGAGGGCTTCGATATCGCGCTCACCCGTGCGGTGGCGGATGCGGTGGCAGTACCGGTGATCGCATCGGGTGGCGTCGGCAATCTCGAACATTTGATCGCAGGCGTACGCAAGGGTCACGCGGCGGCGGTTTTGGCGGCTTCGATCTTTCATTTCGGCGAATTCACGATTTCGCAGGCAAAACGGCACATGGCCGCTGCCGGACTGCCGATGCGCCTGAACACATGACGCGTCTATCGGCCGGCGTCCGGAGATGATATTGGTCAGCGTTATGGACCAATTCTCCGTCTACGACCTTGAGCGGCGCATCGATGAGCGCGCCAATGCGAGCGCGGAGGTATCCTACACCCGCAAATTGCTGGACCGGGGGGTCGCGCAATGCGCCAAGAAACTGGGCGAGGAGGCGGTTGAACTCGTGCTCGCCTCTGTGGTCGAGAGCCGCGAGCGGTTGCTCGAGGAAGCCGCCGATGTGGTCTACCACCTGTTGGTGGTGCTCAAGGCACGCGACATCAAACTCACCGACGTGGAGGCGGTACTCGGAGCTCGCGCCAGCCAGTCCGGCCTTGCGGAAAAGGCCTCGCGCAAGGGCGGCTGATTTCGGCGCGCGCTTGGACGTCGTGATGCGGATAATATGATGGAGCAGCGTACCGAGAGCATCCTTTCGCCGTATCATGTTTTCTCGCGTGCCGAGTGGGCGGCTCGCCGCGAAGACGCGCCGATGACGCTCACGCCCGATGAGGTGGTGCGGCTGCGATCGCTGCATGATCGTCTCGATATGGAGGAGATCGAGGAGATCTATCTGCCGCTGTCGCGCTTGTTGTCGCTGTACGTCGCCGCAACCCAGCGGCTGTTCCTCGCCCAACGGGGTTTTCTTTCCACCGAGGACGCCAAGACGCCCTACGTCGTCGGCGTTGCGGGCTCGGTCGCGGTCGGCAAATCGACCACCGCCCGCGTGCTGCAGGCGCTGTTGGCGCGGTGGCCGAACATGCCCAAGGTCGATCTCGTCACCACTGATGGCTTCCTCTATCCCAACGCGGTGTTGGAGCGCGATCACCTGTTGGAGCGCAAAGGCTTTCCGGAGAGTTACGATCTGCCTGCGCTGTTGCGCTTTCTCTATGACATCAAGGCTGGGCGGCGGCCCGTGCAGGCGCCGGTCTACTCGCACCTGATTTATGACGTAGTGCCGCACCAATTTATTGAAATCGAGCGGCCGGACATTCTCATTGTCGAGGGCTTGAATGTGCTGCAGACCAGCCGGCTGCCGCGCGACGGCAAGGCGATCCCGTTCGTGTCAGATTTCTTCAACTTTTCCGTTTATCTCGACGCCGACGAGGACGTCTTGATGCAATGGTATGTAGACCGTTTTCTTGCCCTCCGGGAAACCGCGTTTCGTGATCCGAAATCCTATTTCCACCGCTACGCGCGACTCTCCGACGGCGACGCAGTCGCCACCGCGACTTCCATCTGGAAGCAGATCAACCTGGTCAATCTGCACGAAAACATTCTGCCCACCCGCCAGCGCGCCGACCTTATTCTCACCAAGCAGAAAAACCATACGGTTCAACAAGTGGCGCTGCGCAAGTTGTAAATTGACGTCGATTGCGATGCTTGACTGTGGTGTCAGCGTCGGTCTTGCCCCTCAAGCCGAAAGCAGCCTACCGCCGGCCGCGTTCCCATCAAGCGGCATGGCGCTCGGCGCGCGGGCCGAAATGAGTAACATAGCGGGCCCGGATTGCTGACACGGGCAGGACGATCAGCACGTCGGTGGTGCCGAACTGATGATCGATGACGGCGCCGTCGCCCACGAATGCGCCCAGGCGCAGATATCCCTTGATCAGAGGCGGCAGAAGCGGCAGCGCCAGTTCGGGAGCGGCGGCCGCTTTTGGCATGCGGTTGAGCTCAAGGTAGCGGTGGGGCAGCGCGAAGGTGCGCCAAGGTTCGGGGGCGCGCGCATGGTGGTGAAGAAACGACAGAGGCAATCGCAAACGATCGGGGTCGGTGCCGTCGAGGCTCGCGCACCCGATCATGACGTCGATGTGATGTTCCAGCACGTAAGTCCAGATGCCATGCCACAACAATTCGACGGTGCGTCTGTTGCGGTAGGGCGGTTGCACGCATGAACGGCCGAGCTCGAGGAATTTCAGGTCGCGGTGGCGCGCCACCAGGGCCCCAACGTCGAACTCGCCTGAGCTGTAGAAGCCACCGGTTCGTTCTGCAATGTCCTGACGCAACAGCCGATAGGTACCGACGATCGCGGGCGCTTTAGGCGGTGTGCGTGCGCCATGATCGATGACCAGCAGATGGTCGCATACCGCGTCGAAGAGGTCGATGTCACGCCGCGCGAAATATAAGGCTCTATCGGCTATCGCCGACATCTCCTTGTAAAACACGTCGTAACGCAGCTTCTGAGCCCGGCGGATTTCGGCCGAGGTGCGGGCAAGCCGGACCTCAAGCGTGCCGAGCCGGCCTAAGGTTGCAGAACTTCTCGCTTTGCGATTCTCAGCCGGAATGCCGCTGTAGGCCTTTAGCACCGGGACC
Organism: Xanthobacteraceae bacterium; assembly: GCA_030043175.1. The sequence continues at coordinate 7,238 of JASHYD010000437.1, forward strand.
AATTTGCCGACAAGGCGCAGTGGCGCGTTGAGCTGGCCGGCCCGCGGGCCCGGGACTTTGATGCGGGAAAGCATGGTGATTTTGATGTCCCCGTTTCGCCTGTCCGAAGGAGACTCGCAACCGAGCGGGCCGGTGTCGTTAGCCCCTGATCGACTCGGTCTGATAATAAACACAAGGCTTACAGAATTGTGACGCACGCGGGGCACCGTTCGCGCGCTTGCGAAACGGCCCTGTCGGGTGCGCACCATCGAGGGAGCCGGGCGGCCGCCGCCCACGAGAACTCAGCCCGAAATTCGGGACACACAGGGAACAATTGCAGAACAAACCGAATCGTGTTAGAAGAATCAGACCATCCACGGGCACGACAGGGGGACGATATGGTCGACCTTCAAAGTGTCGAAGTAGAACTGCAAAATGCCCGCAGGGCGCGCATTAACGCCGAACTGGCCTGCTGCGATGTCGAAGAGCTGGCCGCAGAGATCCGGCAATCCCATCATGCCTTCAAGCGGCTGATTGCGGAGCGACGGGAGTTTAGGCTGCATTAAGACATCGGGCGGACACAAATGCCGGTGTCCATTCGCGAGTGCAATCCGCCAATTGCGGCGTTGCGCGGGGATTATCAATGCTCTTTGCGTTATTCGGCATCCTCGAACTACGCGCGAGTGGACATTGCGGTGTGCGGGGGCCTGCCCTGGACGGACGACACGCCTGGTGCCCCTCTATTTAACGAGCGGGAGCGCTCAGCGTTTCTCAGCAAGCTTCAGCTCGATGCGGTCCCAGATCGTCACGGCGATGTCGGCGCCGCTGAGGCGCTTGATGGCGCGGATGCCGGTCGGGGATGTGACGTTGATTTCGGTGAGGTAGCCGCCGATCACGTCGATGCCGGCGAACATCAGGCCGCGAAGACGCAGCGCCGGTCCGAGCCGTTTGCAAATCGCGCGCTCGGCATCGGTCAGGTCGGTGGCCTCGGCGGCGCCGCCCCGCACCATATTCGAGCGCACGTCGTCCGTCTGCGGGACGCGATTGACCGCGCCGGCGAACTCCCCATCGACCAATATGATGCGTTTGTCACCCTGCTTCACGGCCGGGAGATATTTCTGCACCACCCATGGCTCTCGGAACGTTGCGGCGAACAGCTCGTAGAGCGAGCCGAAATTTACATCGCCGGCTTTGAGGGCGAACACCGCCGCACCTCCGGCGCCATAAAGCGGTTTCATCACGATTTCGCCGTGCTTGGCGCGAAACGCCCTGATTTCCTCAAGCTCGCGGGTAATCAACGTCGGCGGCATCAGATCGGGAAATTCAGTGACGAACATCTTTTCGGGTGCGTTGCGCACGTGGGCCGGGTCGTTGACGACCAGCGTGTGTGGATGCACGCGCTCCAGCAGATGGGTCGCCGAAATATAGGCGAGATCGAACGGCGGATCCTGGCGCATCAGGATCACATCGAAGGCCGAGAGCGCACTGCGCCTCGCCTCGCCCAGGGTAAAATGATCGCGTTCCACGTCGCGGACCTTGAGCGGGCGCACTGTCGCATACACCTCGCCATCGAGGAGCGCCATCTGCTCGGGCGTGTAGTAGGAAAGCTCATGGTGCCGGACTTGCGCTTCCAGGAGCAGCGCAAAAGTCGAATCGCCCCGGATATTGATCCGTTCGATCGGGTCCATTTGAACGGCGACGTGAAGGCGCCTGCGATCAGCCATGTCATTGCCAGCGAGGTTAGAGGGATGCCGAAGCCCGCCATGGCGCGGCAGGCGTCCCGGAACTACCAGAACGATATCGAATCGCAATCCCGCATCGCATCCCGGTGGGTCGTTGAGCGGCCGAGATGATACGTTTGTGCCGGCGTGTGCTGATCGTTTCTGCGGCGGCATCGAAACGGTCGCAGGCCTTCGGCGAACGCCGCGATCTCGCCCAGCAGGTGTGCTCTCGCTGAAATCAAGCGATCAGGTGGGGCACCTCGTCTGTCCGCCGCCTATTCTCCCGTGCTGGCGGCGGAAAGTCGGCAGGGGTTCCTTGTCAGCCGGGTTTATCATTGTCCCGCCGCGGGAGGGCCAGGGCCCGCTGATAGACGATACGGCGCTTCTGGCCGGTCGCGCCTGCAACCGCTTCAACGGCGTCCTTGAGGGATGAAGTCGCGAGTGCGCGCCTGAGCATGGCGTCGATATCGATTGCCTCGGCAGATTCGTTTTCATCAGGAGGCCCGACGACGACGACAAACTCCCCCCGCGTCTCCGCCCCGTGCCGATAGGCAAGCGCGAGCGCCCCGACTTCGCCGCGGCGGATCTCCTCATGCAACTTGCTCAATTCCCGGCACACCGCTGCGGGCCGGCCGCCGAGCCGGTCGGCTAAGTCGTCGAGCATGGCGGCGATCCGCGGGCCTGTTTCGAAAAAAATGAGTGTCGTGGGTAAGTCGGCGAGATCGGCTATTCGGGCGCGCCGTGCGGCGCCGCGCGGCGGCAGAAAGCCCTCAAAGAAGAACCGGTCGGTCGGCAGACCCGAAGCGGTAAGCGCCGCCAGCACGGCGCAAGCGCCGGGTATCGCGGTGACGGCATGACCCCCTGCCTGGGCCGCCCGCACCAGCTTGAAGCCGGGATCGGAAATCAGGGGCGTGCCGGCATCCGATACCAGCGCGATTGCGGCCCCGGTCTCAAGCCGCGCCAGTACTGCCGGGCGGGCGATCTCGGCATTGTGGTCATGGTAGGTCAAAAGCGGCGTTGTGATCGCGTAGCGTTCGAGCAGGCGCCGCGTTATCCGGGTATCCTCGCAGGCAATGACGTCGACCGCCGCAAGCGTTTCCAGCGCCCGCAGCGTCACGTCGCCGAGGTTTCCGATCGGGGTCGCCACAAGGTAGAGACCCGGCGCCGCCTCCCGCGCCGCAACGTCCTGTCCGAAGACGCGGAAAAGCCGCGGCGGTTGGCTTTGAGCCGTGTGAGGCGCCCGGACCATCATACCAAGACGTTAACAGATCGTGACCGATTTGTAATTGCATGCGTGATGGCGACGGGCTTTAGTGTGCGCACTCGGCCCCGTGTCCGTCAGAGCGCCGGGTGTATGGTGATACCGCCAGGGAGACTTGTCGCATGGCCTTCCAGCGCAGTCTGTCGGAGGCCCGCGGCGCCCGGGCCCTTTTACGCCGGCAACCAATCGCGCTCGCGGCGGCGCTCGCGGCGGCGATGGGCCTTGCAGCCTGCAGCGGTATGTTAAATTCGCAGGATCTATCCCTTGGCAAAGCGACAGCCGCCGCCCCGGTTGCGCCTGGGCCGGTTCTCAACCGGAGCGCCGGCGATTTCAAGGTAGGCCTGATCCTGCCGCTGTCGGCCAGCGGAAATGCCGGTGCGGCCGGCCAGGCCATGCGCAATGCCGCCGAAATGGCGGTGGCGGAACTCGGCGATGCCAACATTCAGTTGCTACCCAAGGATGACGGCGGCACAGGGCAAGGAGCGCAATTCGCAGTCCAGCAGGCCATCGACGAAGGCGCACAGATCATTTTGGGGCCTCTATTTGCCCATTCGGTGACGAGTGCAAAGCCGATTGCCGGCAGCCACGGCATTGCGATGATCGCGTTCTCCACCGATAGCAACGTCGCCGCAGCAGGCACTTATCTCTTAAGTTTCTTGCCCGAGTCCGATGTTGACCGGGTGGTGGATTATGCGACTTCCCAAGGCAAGCATTCATTCATTGGCATCCTTCCGACGAGCGCTTACGGCAGCGTCGTCGAGGGTGAATTCAAGCAGGCGGTCGCGCGCCGGGGCGGAAGGATCGTCGCGCTCGAACATTATGGGGACGATCGCAACAAACTCAGCGATGCCGCACGGCTCGTGGCCCAGGCCGCCGGCGGGGCCGACGCAATGTTCATTCCGGATAGCGGCGAAGCGGTCAGCAGTGTGATCGCCGCACTTTCCGCGGCGGGTGTCAACGTGCGCCAATTCACTCTCATGGGCACGCAATTGTGGGACGACCCGAAAATTTTCTCCAATCCGCTGCTCGAAGGAGGCTGGTATCCGGCGCCCGATCCGGCCGGCTTTCGCGCCTTTGCGGACCGTTACCGCAACCGCTACCGGCAGGACCCTGCCCGTCCGGCGGAATTGGCCTACGACGCCGTTACCCTCGTCGCCGCTCTCGTGAAGACGCAAGGATTACAGCGCATCACCAACGAGGTGCTGACGAATCCATCCGGGTTTGCGGGAATCGATGGCGTGTTTCGGTTTCGCAACGACGGCACCAATCAACGCGGACTCGTCATTTTGCGGGTGACGCCGTCGGGAGGCCAGGTCGTCGCGCCGGCACTGCGAACCTTCGGCACGTCAGCACTCGGTGCACAAAGTGCGATCAACTCTCCAGAGCGGTGAAAGGCGGCGCGATGCGCTCCGGGCGGGCGCTTGGAGGATGCCGACTTCCGGACCGTGTTAGCCGGCCGACAGCATTCGCCTGGGCTCGCTTCGCGGCGTCGAACGCTGGTACCGAGTTTGGCGCGTGACATGCTCGCCCGCCTCAAGGCGGGGGCTTCTGCCCCAGCCTCCTGCGCAGAGATTTACGGTCTTCAGGGCAGTGCCCACGGCCGTCACCGGAGCTAAGCGGCATGCTTGATCTCCAGCGGAGTCCTCTTGCCGATCCACTTGCGGATTCGCGTGGGAGCTCTTCGGCGAGGCGGAAAGGGGTTTTCGCAAGGGGAAAACTGTTTCAGTCTCGTTGTCGAGAAGGAGATCGGGTTTCGCAATTGCTTGATTGGCATACCGAAGGCCCATGCCGCGGCACTGGTA
>JASHYD010000438.1 GCA_030043175.1 Xanthobacteraceae bacterium
ATGCGTTTGCTGCGTCTATATCGCGCCTTCATGACCACGGTCCGACCGATCCTTCGATCGAGCGACCGAGTGCAATGGCGTGCATGCGGTGCGCATCAACAGACCAAGATACCCATGCCAGAGTTTATGGGACTGAAATAACCGGCGCAGGGCCAGCCCTCCGCCGACGGGCGGGAGGCAGAGATGGTCCTGGTTCACAGCAGATTTTCAACCTTCATACTATTCGCGGCCTACCAGGCTGCCGCGCGACTTAGCGCCGGTCTCAGTGGAGCAGTGCTACGCCGTTCGGAGCGCCGCTGGCTGACCTCGACCAACGATCCTCGCGAGAGCGAACACCGTCCGAGTTGGAGCCGCCAAAGTACCTCGCGGCACCTGCCAGGCAGCGTGTTTGACGCGCGCTACAAGGGTCTGACCGGCGACGCCGCCTGTCTTGATGCAGGCATCTCTCGCCGGGAGCGCCTGCGTTAGGTGCCAGGAATTTCGCACGGAAAAGCAACGAGGTATCATGACGATATGTTCGCGAGCTACGCCGATATGCGAACCGAGGAAGGCCGAGCGTGGCTGCGCTCGCGCTCGCCGCTTTACAGTGGATTACATTCGCCGACCGTTGCTCGTCGCCCACGGCGCCAATGACGTGCCCTGCAAGCTTCACGAGTCCGATCAGATCGTTGCGGCCATGCGCGAGCGCGGTTTGCCGGTGACCTATGTTGTGTATCCAGATGAGGGGCATGGCTTTCTCCGACCCGAGAGCCATACCTCATTCAACACCATCGCCGAAGCTTTCGTTGCCACGCATCTCGGCGGTCGTTGCGAGCCTTTCGGGAATGATCTCGCAGGTTCGAGCTTGGAGATCTGCGAGGGAATGACGGCGATCGCCGGATTGCGGGAATGCCTCGGGAGGAGATGACACCGGCATTGGGCCGATCGAGAGCAGCGATAAGCGCAGCAGTTAGATCGGACATCGAAGCAGCCGCATACAATGAAGTATGATACGTATCTCGCGGCTCTCGCGGCGTCCGGCGCTGTCGGTTGGCAGACTGCCGGCCCGCCGCGCAATGCCTCGCGAACCGGCCTTCGTAATTATTAAACCGGTCTCGGAATGTCTGATGCGGAAAATATTGCAAAATCTCGTCGACGCATTTATAAACGGGCGTCGCCGCTCGAACCGGGGAGGATTTGCATGATTATGTCTTATTCGCAGATCGCATCTTCGCGTCCGAAGCCCATCCTGGACGCCCGTGTCGACCCTTAAGGGCTAATTTCCGATGGCGTCGATCGGGGTGACGTCCCGATCCTCCACTTCCCAGTAAGTCACTGATTTATTTAACGACGCTTGTCTTCGGCTTGCTTTGCCGCCGGGCGTCACTGATGGAGCCGGCGCGTGCGGGAGCATGGCCGGATAACCGCATGACCGCCCCAATCAACAAGCGACCCGCGGCAATACGCGTGGTGCTTCCGTTTGTCTTTCGCCACTGGCTAAATCAGCCGACCGTTGCACTCGCCGTGGCCGGCGGTTTGTTAGGTGCGACGGTCGCCGACCTGTTCATGCCGGTGTTCTCGGGCCATCTGGTCGACGCGCTGACACGCGGCGCGGCCGACCCAGCCGCGCGCTACGCGGCGTTGTCGGCCTTCGGCGCCATCGTTGCGCTCGGGCTGCTTTCGATGATCCTGCGCCTCACTGGATTGCAGGCGATCGTGCCATTCACACTGCGGATCATGTCCGACGTGGCGCGTGATGCTTTCATCCGGGTGCAGCGTTTCTCGACCGACTGGCACGCGAACAGCTTTGCCGGCTCGACCGTGCGCAAGATCACGCGCGGCATGTGGGCCCTAGACCTGCTGAACGACACAATCCTGATGGCCCTGTTACCGTCGCTGGCCGTGCTGTTGGGATCGATGATCCTGCTCGGGCTGCACTGGGGCTCGCTCGGTTTGGTGATCGCGCTGGGCGCACTGATCTACGTGTCGATGACGGTCATCTTCTCGACGCGCTATATCGCGCCCGCGGCGCGTGTCTCCAACGCCTGGGACACCAAGGTAGGCGGCACTCTGGCCGACGCGCTCACCTGCAACGCCGTGGTGAAATCGTTCGGCGCCGAAGCACGCGAGGACGCTCGGTTCGACCGCGTCATCAGCAGGTGGCGCAGGCGCGTGAAGCGGACCTGGCTGCGCTACAACTACACCTCCACCGCCCAGCTCACGGTGCTGCTGTGCCTACGCGCATCCGTGATTGGCGGCTCGTTGTTGCTGTGGATGGCCGGCCGCGCGTCGCCGGGCGACGTTACCTACGTGCTGACCAGCTACTACATCATCCACGCCTATCTACGTGATATCGGTATGCACATCAATAATTTGCAGCGTTCGGTGAACGACATGGAAGAGCTTGTCGCGATCCATGATGAGGCAATCGGCATCGCCGACGCCGCCGATGCGCGTGCGATCGATATAAAAGGCGGACATATCGTGTTCGAGAACGTGACGTTCCATTACGGGGGCCATCGTGCACCGCTCTATGATGGCCTGTCGGTGGACATCCGCCCCGGCGAACGCGTTGGTTTGGTCGGGCGCTCTGGCTCCGGCAAGACCACCTTCGTCAAGCTGGTGCAGCGGCTCTACGACGTTTCCGGTGGCCGCATCACGATTGACGGCCAGGACATCGCAAAGGCGACACAGCACTCGCTGCGCGGTCAGATTGCGATTGTCCAGCAGGATCCGACACTCTTTCACCGCTCGCTCGCCGAGAACATCGCCTATGGCCGGCCGGGCGCGAGCATGGCTGCGATCATTGAGGCCGCGCGACTCGCCAATGCGCATGAGTTCATCCTGCGCCTGCCCAAGGGCTATGGCACGCTCGTCGGCGAGCGCGGCGTCAAACTCTCAGGCGGCGAGCGGCAGCGCGTCGCGCTGGCGCGCGCCTTCCTTGCTGGGGCGCCGGTGTTGATCCTCGACGAGGCGACCTCAAGCCTTGATTCCGAGTCAGAGGCGCTGATTCAACAGGCGATGGAGCGGCTGATGAAGGGACGCACCTCAATCGTGATCGCACACCGGCTCTCGACGGTGCGCGGCCTCGATCGTATTCTGGTGTTCGATCGCGGCGAGATCGCCGAGCAGGGTACCCACACCGCGCTGACCGCGCGAATCGGCGGCATCTATCGCGGCCTGTTCGAGCGCCAGGTGACGGAGTTCGCTCACATATCGGCGGCAGAATAGTCGCGATTGGCGTTGCGAGGATAAGGACGACCCAAGCCATGAGAGTAAAGCCGGCACCCATGGCTTCTGGTCCGTGCGCCACGATCCGGCCACGCGCTTGCGAGGCCGGCGCTGAAATCCAGCCACAGCACGGTGCCATACCTAATCGGGTCAATACATATTACGGACGCCGCATCATCGACCCTGACACCACTCAGAAGGGGTTGCAGGTCGAATTCAGGAGGACCGCGTCGTTTTCACAACGCCCTGGTCGGGACGGATGACTTATCGGCGCCCCATCGCCGACTGGCCGGAGGCGGTCTGCGCCGAGAATCCACATTTTTGGGCACAAACGCCGCGATTGCCGCTTCGCACACAGCGGATTGGCAAGCCGGTGATTTCATGGTGGGCGACTGTCTTGACTCAATCAGCGACGAAAAATCATGTCTGCGATGACAGCAGCTTCTCTGGTTGAGTCGTTGGTAAGTAGCTCACCAGTCATGATCACGGATACCGCGAGCGTTCGTCGCTCGCGGCTGTGGCTGAGAATTCTCCAATCATTCAACATCGGCAGCGTCATAAGGGCCGCTTCCGCCACTGGCACGAGCCAAAGCGGCGATCCGGCGTTGCTAACACCGCCCTCAATGCCGGCCTGATCACTGATGCAACCCGCCGAACTGTACTCCCAACCCCTCTGGGTCCTTGACTTGGAAGCTGGTCTTAGCGCTCCCCCTGTACTCCAATCCGCGGCGCTTTAGCTCCTCCTCCAACCCATCCTTCTCGGCGTCCCAGTTCGTAATGGTGTAGGCGATGTGGTCCACTCTGGCTGGACCGCCGCTAGCCCGATTCCGGGGAATGAGTATGTTATTGCCGAACACCAGGCGGCACTGCTGTCCGTTGTCTTCGGTGACCTTCATTCCTAGGAGATCTACATAGAAGTCGCGGACCTTCTTATAATCGTTCACCTGATAAGAGATGTGGTTGACGTACAGCGCCTCGAGCGGCTTGCCCGCGGCCCTGGCTGCCGGCGCGATCCCGGCCGCCGCGACTGCCGCGACGCTTAAGCTCTGAATGAGCTGCCGCCGGTTCATTTTACCCTGTTCAAAATCCTGAAGCAGTTTTGCGATGACGGCTTCCATTGCCTTGTTCTCCTGTTCGGACATCCACGCGGGGATTCGATCCTGCTTCCCGCGCGCTGTCTCAGTATACAATCCGCGCAACCAGCAGCAATACAATCTCTGGGCGCTAGCAGTCGCAGCAATCCGACGCCAACCTTCCTATTCATCGGTTGGCGGACTTGAAGGGGCAAGGGGGCGGCCTGGGGATGGGAGTACACAGCGTGGTAAAGCAACCCCTGACGACCGCTATAAGTACGCCATGGGCTGGCGTTGCGACTCCATCGGCATCACGGCCGGTGTACCTCAAACAGCTGACGCTTGCTGCAGATCCAAGGCCGATGACAGGGACGGCCAATTTCCTGACGGACCATCGTTTTGACCGATCGGCGACCGCGTCGCCCGCGAAAATGGATGACCTTGACCTCGGCCAGCGAGAGAGCTGGGTCCAATTCGCCGCACCCGATCAACGAATGTGGCCTCGACAACGAGACTGACGTTTCTGGAAAGAAAACCGCACCGCGCCGTCGCGGTCATACTTCGCGAGCCGGTTGCGATGTGCGAAGTTCGCGCCACTGCCGGTATGCAGGCGGGGCCGCAGCCGCGCTATCACGAGCGGCTGGTTGCGATAATCCTCGATGAGGAGCGGGGGCTTGGCCATCTGCAAACGGTGACGCGGCGATCGCCGCGTTCCGCGAAAGGGAGTGGGTTCACGTTATGAATGAGAAGCGCCAAGATTTGATCCTCCATAAGCGCTGCGGTGCATTGCCGATGTTTACGGCTGCGCTGCCGCGTTGGATCATCACCCGTCAAGATCGACCGCGATGCGTATCTAAAATGCAAATTGGCACTTGAAATTATTGCGGCTGCATGAGCTTGAAGAAGCCTTCCGCGAGACCGCCACTCGATAGTCCGGCGCCCGCGAGGAGTAGGGGAGAGGACGGAGAACGCGAAAGACGCGATATCGACGGATTGCACACACCCAGAAAGGACACGAGCGCCGTGAGCGCAGCGCGTTGAGGAGGTGAGGTGTTGATCCTGTCTCTATCCTCCCGTCGCCAAGAATGACCTGGATCCTTCGGCCTATAGGGTGCTTCGGGCCGGATCCCGCGCAGTTCAAGCGGGAGCGCTTTGGCAATCGTCTTGGTGGCGTCGGACTGGTCGTCTACGCTGTCGTTTGGGTTCTGCTCATCCTCAGCACCGGCATCTCCGGCAGAGATTGTGTCGCGCGTGATGCGGGACTACGCCCGTGCCAAAGAGCGTGGATGACGGCTCACGCGGCACCTGATCACCGGGGTTAATCCCGCCATGCGTCGGCCCGACCGTCGTGCCGGATTGGATCTCGCCCCGTTTGAGGGTCGCGCACTTGCCCTCTCGAAAACAAGCGGCCTCTCGCGCCAGCCCTACTTGGCCGATCGGAGCGCTCGACCGGCAAATTTCGCGAGGCGCGCTCCCAAAAACGCGAGTCGAACCAACGGCGCCCCGTGTAGAGCTAGCCCGCTTTTCTCACACTATCTTTGCAACGGAACGCGGATTTTGCGAAGCGGTCTGTTGATGTTTTGCAAACAAGCTTCGGGGTGGTGCCGGGGGACGCGGGGTTGTTGGAATCATTAACAGTGCTGCGGCGCAGCGAAGAAAAGGAGCTCCAGTAGGCCCTCGGATTGGTGCCGCGTGGGTGACGCGGTGGGGCGCCGCGTGTCAGGTGGGGGAAGCGCGAGGGTTTAGCGCGGCGGCACAAGCTTTCCGGCACCTTGGAAAGGTTGTAGGCTATCAACGGAACCCGGAAAGCGAGGGCGAGCCATGAATTTTCCGCGCGATGTTCTTTTGGCAATGGTATTGGCGGGCGCGACAGCGACCGCTGTTTTCGGCCAATCGACAGCACCGTCATTTGGTGGAAGTGTCGGCAGTGGGCAAGGCCCTGCAACGATTCCGGCTCTCTCCGGCCTGTGGGCGCATCCCGGGCTCGGCTTTGGCCCGCCGCTGGCGGGGCCAGGCCCGGTAACGAACAGGTCGCGGCTGCCTAGCGGGCAGAGCAATTTCAATAAGGTAGTCGGCGATTACACCAATCCGATTTTGAAGCCCGAGGCTGCGGAGGTGGTCAAGAAATTCGGCGAACTCTCCTTGTCAGGGCAGGTATTTCCGGACCCCGACAACCAGTGCTTCCAGAACCCCGTACCCTATCTTTTCTGGAATTTCTTTCTCCGGTTAATTCAGCTGCCGGACAAGGTCGTCTTCCTCTATTCCCATGATGATGATTTTCGCGAGGTGCCGCTGAACAAGCCTCATCCCACAACGGTAATTCCATCGATCCATGGCGATTCGGTCGGCCGTTACGAGGGCGATACACTGGTCATCGATACCATCGGGGTCAAACTCGGGCCGTACAGGTATATCGACCGTTTCGGCACTCCATATACCCAAGCCTTACACGTGATCGAGCGCTACCGCCTCCTCGACTATGAGGCGACTAAGGAAGCGCTGGAGCGGGCCGCGAAGGAATGGCCTTCGGCGGGCGCCAATATCGATCGCGACTACAGAGGCAAGGGTTTGCAGCTGGAATTCACGGTCGAAGACGAAGGCGTGTTCACGATGCCT
>JASHYD010000439.1 GCA_030043175.1 Xanthobacteraceae bacterium
CTGGTGGCACTTCGACTTCTACGGCATGCTCGAGGGGGTCGAGATCTACGAGATCGATCACGGCATCCAGTTCCAGGGCGTCCAGACCAAGCCGCGTAGCATTCGGGTGGTCGGCAAGATCGGATTTTCCAAGCACCCGATGCTGGAGCATTTCCGCTTCCTCAAGGCGCACACCAAAGTGATGCCGAAGATGACCATTCCGAGCCCCAGTGTCCTGCATTTCCGTTTGGAGCCGGGCGCGGTCAGCAAGGATTTCTATCCGCACCGTGACGCCATTTTCGACGATCTCGGAAACGCCTATCGCCAGGCGGTGCGCGCGTTCTATGACGCCGGATGCCGCTATCTGCAATTCGACGATACCGCCTGGGCGTATCTGTGCTCGGATGTCGAACTCACGAAGGCGGGCGATCGCGGCCTTGACGTCGATGATCTCCAGGACGTCTACACCCGCACCATCAACAAGGCGCTCGAAGCCAAGCCCGCCGACATGACCATCACTACCCATGTCTGCCGCGGCAATTTCCGATCCACCTGGATCTCGTCCGGCGGTTACGAACCGGTGGCGCAGAATCTGCTGGCGAACTGCAATTACGACGGTTACTTCCTCGAATACGACAGCGAGCGCGCGGGCGGCTTCGAGCCATTGCGGTTTCTGCCCAAGGGCGACAAGATCGTCGTGCTCGGCCTGCTCACCACCAAGGTCGGGATGCTGGAGAACAGGGCCGACATCAAGCGTCGCATCGAGGAAGCGACCAAATACGTCGCGCTCGAGCAGCTCGCACTCTCACCCCAATGCGGCTTCGCCTCAACCGAGGAAGGCAACGTTCTCGCCGAGAGCGAACAATGGGCGAAGTTGCGCGCGGTGGTGGAGACTGCCAACGAGGTGTGGCGATGACCATGCGGCGCGCAACGCCCCCCTTCCGTGCCGATCACGTCGGCAGCCTGCTGCGTCCCGCCGTGCTGAAGGAAGCACGCGCGAAGCATGCCGCCGGAATGATCTCGGCTGAGGAACTCAAGGCCATCGAAAACCGCGAGATCGTGCGTTTAGTCAAAAAGCAGGAAGAGATTGGGCTCAAGCTCGCGACTGATGGCGAGCTGCGGCGCTCGTGGTGGCATTTTGACTTTTACACCGGCCTCGACGGCGTCGAGCTCTACGAGACCTCCCACGGCATCCAGTTCGCGGGCGTCGCCACCAAGTCGCAGGGCATTCGCGTGGTCGGCAAAGTCGGCTTCTCGGGCCACGCGCAAATCGACCATTTCCGCTTCCTCAAGTCGAACACGCGCGTTGCGGCGAAGATGTGCGTGCCGGCGCCGGGCACGATGCATTTCCGCCAGGGCCGCCAGGCGATCTCACGCGAAATCTATCCCGATCTCGACGCCTTTTTCGCCGATCTGGCGGCGGCGTACAAAAAAGCGGTGCGCGCGTTCTATGATGCAGGCTGCCGCTATCTGCAGTTTGACGACACCGCCTGGGCGATGTTGTGCTCGGCCTTCGAGCGCGAGCAGTCGAAAAAACGCGGGGACGATCCGGACACGCTGCCGAAGCACTATGCTGGGTTGACCAATCTGGCCCTCGCCGACAAGCCCGCCGACCTTGTCGTTACGATGCATTCATGTCGCGGCAATTTCCGCTCCACGTGGATCGCGGAAGGCGGCTATGAGCCGGTGGCCGAGCGCCTGTTTGACGAGCTCAATGTCGACGGATATTTCCTCGAATGGGAAACCGAACGCGCAGGCGGTCTTGAGCCGCTTCGTTATCTGCCGAAGGATAAGAAGATCGTCGTGCTCGGTCTCGTGTCCTCCAAGCTCGCCACACTGGAAGGCAAGGACGACATCAAGCGCCGCATCGAGGAGGCCACGAAATACGTACCGCTCGATCAACTCGCGCTTTCGCCACAATGCGGATTTGCCTCGACCGAGGAAGGCAACCTGCTGACCGAGGACGAGCAATGGGCAAAGCTGCGGCTGGTGGTCGAGATCGCCCAGGAGGTTTGGGGGTAGCCGCGGGGTGTTTCCGGCCGATTGACCGTCAACGCGGGCGTCGCCCGCAAAAGCGCTGCGATCCCCAGGGTTCCCTTCAGCATGACTTGCCTTGATCGCGCTTAGATGACTGGAGTCTCGCTTTCGCCGGTGTGACACCAATGGGAGATAAGGATCGCATGCTCCGCACTTCTCCGCCGTTCCGCGCCGACCACGTGGGGAGCCTGCTGCGCACCGCCGTCCTCAAGCGAGCGCGCGCCAAGCGGGAACGCGGCGAAATTGGTCCCGAGACTCTTCAAACGCTCGAGGATGAGGAAATCATCAAGCTGATCCGTCGGCAGGAGGAGATCGGCTTGAAATCCGTCACCGACGGGGAATATCGCCGTGCGTCGTGGCAGACCGATTTCTTGCTCGGGCTCGACGGTGTCGAATCCTACTACGGCGAGCGCAAGTTCAAGTTCCAGGGGCCTCAGCCGCGGCCGATCCTGTTGCGCCTCAACGGCTCGGTGGGCTTCTCCGGCCACGCGATGATCGAGCAGTTCCGCTTTCTTGCGCGGCACACGAAGGCGACGCCGAAGATGACGATCCCGTCGCCGTCGGCACTGCATTTCCGCTACGGACGGGAGGCGGTGCCGGAAGCGATCTATCCGTCGATGGATGATTTCTATCGCGATCTCGGCGCAACTTACCGCAGCACCGTTCGCGCGTTTGCGGACGCGGGTTGCCGATACCTCCAGCTCGACGAGGTCAACCTCGCCTATCTGTGCGATCCGGCTCTTTGCGATCAGGTGCGCGCGAGGGGCGATGATCCTCGCAGCTTGCCGTTGGTCTATGCCGGCATGATCAACGCGGCCATCTCGGATATCCCGCCCGACATGACGATCACGATGCATCTGTGCCGCGGCAATTTCCGCTCGACATTCGTGGCGTCGGGCGGCTATGAGCCGATAGCCGAGATGTTGTTCAATACGATCGGCGTGCACGGCTATTTCATGGAATATGACACTGCGCGTGCCGGCGGCTTCGAGCCGCTGCGTTTCGTGCCGAAAGGCAAGCAGGTGGTGCTCGGGCTGGTGACGTCGAAAGCCGGCACGCTTGAGCGCCCGGACGAGCTCAAGCGGCGCCTCGAGGAGGCAACGAAATTCCTCGACATCGATCAGCTCTGTCTGTCGCCGCAATGCGGCTTCGCGTCGACCGAGGATGGCAACGTGCTGGCCGAGGAGGAGCAGTGGGCGAAGTTGCGGATGATCGTCGAGGTCGCGGACGAGGTGTGGGCATGAGTTTGCCCGGCTGGCTCACCCAGAACGTGCACAGAGGATTTAAGAGTCGTATCAAACGGGTTGCGGGGCCTTGAGCTCTCCGGACCGGAGAGGTGAGCACCCGGCTGACTTTATCGGCGCTCCAGGAGCGCGGGCACGATGGCGGACAGGAATCATGACTTATCCAAAACCGCCGTTCCGTGCTGATCATGTGGGGAGCCTGCTCCGCCCCGCTGCCCTCAAGGAGGCGCGCGCAAGGCGAGCGAGCGGCGAGATTTCTGCCGCCGAACTGACCGCCATCGAAGACCGCGAAATCTCCCGCGTCATCCGCAAACAGGAAGAGATCGGCCTGCAATCGGTCACCGACGGTGAATTCCGACGCTCGTGGTGGCATCTCGATTTTTTGTGGGGCCTCGATGGCGTCGAACGCTATGCGATGGACCGGGGCATAGCATTCGCCGGGACGCACACGCGTGCGGAGGGCGCGCGCGTCGCGGGTCCGCTCGGTTTTTCGGACCATCCCATGCTTGAGCACTTCCGCTTCCTCAAAACGAGGACTTCGCGCACGCCGAAGATGACCATCCCGGCGCCGTCCGCGCTCTACGGGCGGGTGGGGCGCGACGCCATCAGTCCCGCCGCTTATGCGCGCCTCGAGGAGTTTTTCATCGATCTCGGCGCAGCCTATCGCAAAGCGGTGGGCGCTTTCGCGAACGCCGGCTGCCGTTATCTGCAGCTCGAC
>JASHYD010000440.1 GCA_030043175.1 Xanthobacteraceae bacterium
TCGGGACTGCGGCGATTGCTGCCCCGCGCGATTGCAACTGTGGACAGAGGTCCTTTCCTTTCGGTTCCGCTACCCCGGTCGTCTGGCCCGGGGCCACCACCATAAGATAGGAGCAACTGGTTAACGGTTTCAACCGCGTTGTGATCCCCAGCACGTCCGCACATATAGGTGTTCCTCGTAGGTGTTCCTCGCCGGTCTACAAAGTCGTGCGAGCTTGCAGCCTTTCGTGGGGAAGGAATCAGGCTCAAGCGCTCTCTATTTTTGCCTGCGGTCTGCAACATTTCTGCGACCGGCGTAGCGACCGCAGGGTCGTTGAGGACAGCGGCGATTTGAGACCATGCAGAAGGACCCAGGCCGGCGTAGGACGGCCCGGCAGCGATCGGGCCTCGCTTTCCGGGATGCGTCGACGACTGAGCGCCTGCGCCCCAACGCTGCCGGTTGCATACAGGCTCGGACCGAGCCGATCGACCACCGCGATGGGAACTAATTCCGCAATCTCGCGCCACTTTTGCCAGCTGTGGAAAGAGCGCAGGTTGTCAGCGCCCATGATCCAGACGAAATGGACGCCGCGACAGCGAGCAACAAGGTATCGGATCGTGTCATAGGTATAGCGCACGCCGATCTCGGCTTCGATCCCGGTAACGTCCATTCGCGGATGATGCGCGAGCTCGCGCGCTGCCGCGATCCGCTCGTCGAGGGGCGCAAGCCCCAGCGTGTCCTTGAGCGGATTGCCTGGGGTGACCAGCCACCACACGCGATCGAGCGCCAGCCGTTTCATTGCCAGCAGGCTAGCCGCAAGATGCGCCCGATGCGGAGGATCGAAGGTTCCACCGAACAGTCCGATTCGCTGGCCAGGATAATGCAGCGGAATTCGGTATTGGGGAGGGTTCAAGTTGAGCGCGGAAGCTTCGCCCATCCTGGCTTCTCCCCTCCCCCTCCCTTGCCCTCTTGCGGGGGAAGAAAGGGCAGGTGAAGGGTGGAGACAGGGTGTGCCTAAGGGCGCAACCACGGTCATGGACGCGTCTGACCCGAGCCGCGCACGCGATACTTAAATGTCGTGAGCTGTTCGACGCCAACCGGGCCGCGCGCATGCAGGCGTCCGGTCGCGATACCGATCTCCGCTCCGAAGCCGAATTCACCCCCGTCGGCGAATTGGGTCGAAGCATTATGCAGCACGATCGCCGAATCGACTCGCGCCAGAAATTTCTCGGCGGCGCTGCGGTCGGCGGTGACGATGGCGTCGGTGTGATGGGAGCCATAGCGCTCCACGTGGGCGATGGCCTCATCGACCCCGTCGACCACCTTAACCGCAATGATGGCGTCGAGGTATTCAGTGCCCCAATCTGCCTCTGTGGCTCCCATGACACGAGAATCGGCAGCCTGAGTATCGCGATCGCCGCGCACTTCGCATCCTGCATCAATGAGCATGCGCACGAGGGGTGCGAGGAGAGTCGAGGCGGCGGCTTTGTCGACTAGCAGCGTTTCGGCGGCGCCACAGACGCCCGTACGCCGCATCTTGGAATTCAGCACAATCGACCGGGCCATTTCGTGGTCCGCTGCCTTGTCGACATAGACATGGCAGTTGCCGTCGAGATGGGCAAACACGGGCACGCGCGCTTCAGTCTGCACGCGTGCGACCAATCCCTTGCCGCCGCGCGGCACGATCACGTCGATTGCTCCCTCGAGGCCCGCCAGCATCAAGCCCACGGCCTCACGATCCCGGGTCGGCACCAGTTGAATGGCGGTCGCCGGCACCCCGGCGCCGGAGAGGCCCGCCGCCATGGCGGCGTAAATGGCGGCGGACGATCGCAAGCTGTCCGAGCCCCCGCGGAGGATTACGGCATTTCCGGCCTTGAGGGCGAGCGCGCCGGCGTCCGCTGTGACATTCGGCCGGCTCTCATAGATGATGCCGATCACGCCAAGCGGGACCCGGACCCGTTCGATGCGCAATCCGTTAGGCCGATCCCAGCCCGCGATGACCGCGCCGACCGGATCGGTCAGGGCCGCAACCGTGTCGACGCCATCTGCCATGGCGGCGATACGCTTCTCATCGAGGCGGAGGCGATCGATGAGCGCATGGGTTGAGTTCGACTTGCGGGCTTGTGCCAGATCCTCGCCGTTAGCGGCCAATATTGCGGGGGTTGCAGCCCTGATCGCTCGCGCCATTGCCTCGATCGCGCGTTTTTTTTCGGCCGCCCCAAGGGTCGCCAGGCCCCTGGCAGCAGCGCGCGCACTGGTCCCGATCGCGCGCATGGTGGCGGCGAGTTCCCCGCCGTTAAGTTGTTCGATCGGTTTTTTCAATAGGACGCTCATGTCGGCTGCTTCCCATCACGATCCAAGGTCTTCCTAGCACGTTGAGAGGCACGCAGCGAGCCTGCGACGGCGCGAAATGGCTTCGATTGCGCCCCTTGGCTACGGCGAACGTACCGTTCATAGCGCTTTTGCCCGAACGAACGGGTCAGCAATGCATACTCTGGCAACCCGGCGTTCCGCGCCGCAAAGCATCAAGCCAGGCGCGAGCGCCGCGACGCCAAAGCCGTGGCGCGCACCGTGCGTGCGGCGCGCACCGTGCGTGCGGCCCTCGCCGCGAAGGGTCACCATCAGCGCAAGCCTCGAGCTGATCGGCTAGGCGCTGGGGGCTGATCGCAACGCTCTCTCCCTGCGATCCGCAGCATAGGCGGCCGGCCCCCGCAACAACGCCCCTTCCCGGCCCGCAGTTTCCGACCGCCGATAGCGGTCGAAAGCAGTCCGAGCACCGGTACGCGACCGCTGGAGATCTCCTGCTCGCTCTGTCCGGGGCAGGTTAAGTCCGGCAGACAGAAACCGTGCTCGCCGTCGGCCATCGCTCACGGCCGCGTGGCCGCCTCAGGAACGCCGGCGGAGCTGGCCGTACGCGCATCGGGGGCCTGCGGTGTCACCCAGCGCGCCTGCGGACTGACGCCGCGCAGGTCTTTCACCACGCCGATCGGAACGCCGAGCCGTTCGATCACGCTTACCGTCATGCCGCGAAGCACCTCATCGCAATTCATGTGTGTCGGCGCGATGAAGAAGTCGGCGTGGCTCCAGTCTCCCGTCCACTGAAGCCTGGATTTGGCCTCGTTCTCAAAAGCCGCCCTCTCTCCACAAACCCCGACCGAATAACGCAGCGGCGTGATAGCCGTGGCGCGAATGTTCGTCGCTTCGATATAGCGCTCCAGGTCCTTGACCGCCTCCGGCATGATGTTCACCCAGTAGTCGGTCTCATAATTGCGCGATGCCCCCTCAAGTCCCCCGACCAACGAATTGTAAAAGAGGTACTCGTACGGGTGTAGCCGCGCCAGCGTTGCCGCGTCCAAGGCGAAGGCCGTCGCGACGGTGGCGAGCGCGGCAACCCCGGCCGCCAACGCCCGAGCTTGCACAGCAGACAGCCAAGCATCGATGCCGATCCCAGCGAGTGTCGCGATTGGCGGCACGACGAAAAGGAAATGCCTCATGCCGGTGAATGAAGGTCCGTGTCCGACAACTTGGCAGACGAGCGGGAACACGACCGTAAAAACCAGAATTGCGGTATCGCGCTGACGGGTGCGGCCGGATGCGGTGGTCGGTCTCCTAATCGCTGACCAGGCCGCCGAGACTGCCGCGCCGGCCGCTCCAATCAACACGGCAAGCGGCAATTTGATGAGGATATACGCTGGCTCGTACCAGCGCGGTACTTCGCTCATCAGATAAACGTGGCCGGCGAGGATGGCGCGAATCGGATAGTGAAAATGAGCGAAGGCGAAAATCGCCCGAATCGGATTCAGGAAACTCAGCTGTGCCCATGGCCAAGTGGCGATCATAATGACGTAACCGAGGACGAATGCCGGAATGAATGGCAGCACGAAGCGTCCGCCGGTGATCAATCGCCCCTGCCACTGGGTCTTCTCACTCGTCCACGTTCGCAGAAGAACTACCGCCAAAAAGTAGCCAACCATCAGAAGTCCGGTCGCCCGCAAACCAAGCGCGCAGCCGAGCAGGACCCCAAACCATAGAACGTCGCGCCTTGCTGGCGAGGAATGCTGGCGCGTCGCGCGCAGCAGGAAGAAGGTCGCCCCCATCATCGCGGAGGCAAAGGGGACATCTTTGGTATGATTAAACATACCGCCATACCAGACCCCGCAAATTACGAGAGCAATAGCGGCAATAAATCCGGCACGCGGCCCTGCGATCATACGGCTCGTCGCCCAGACCGCAACGATGCCTCCGATTCCGGTAAGGGCGCTGAGTATGTGGCGAATGTCGTAGAGGTCGAACGGCAGCAGGTGCTGAAGCAGAACCGCGACGATGTCGAACAGGCCGCCATAAAGATAGAGATTGTCAAAGCCGAATACCGACCGGTCGGTAAACCCGCTCTTGTAGTACGCGATGATCAGCTCGCCATAATGGTGCTGCACGACCTCATCATTCGAAACCGCATATTGTCCGAATGTAAATCCGACGAGACCGAGCAGTGCGACAACTGACAGAACGAACGCCCAATCGAAAGGAGTGATTTCGCCGCTCACCGAAGGAGGACGATCCGGGCGGGCAGCCTTCCTCATGCAAGCTCTACGGTCCAAGACATGTGCGATTCGCTTCACATGTAACAGCGCTGAAGCAAGCCTATCGTTCAGATTCTGAACGTCAGACAACAAGCTCTAAACTTCAGACAATTGTTGCTGGACAGTTTGACGCGGCTGGTAAAGAACACTGCTATTCACGCTTCGAACACCGGAAATTGATAGACGAGCGACCCCGCCGGCGGCGCCAGTGTCAGTCGCGAGCCTAAAACGACACGTCAGATATTCGCTAGACCTGCGGTCCCCCGCTGGGCCGCAGCCGGGCTTTGCCTCAGGCGTCGATTCTACTTGGCCCGCGGCTCAAACGGTCGGAGTTGCGACACAGGCGGATGTGATTCGAAATATCGAAATCGGCTATGTGGTCGGTTTTCAATCATTCAACGTGATGCATATATCGCTTATCGTGATTTACTCAAATCTGCTCGCTTCGAGTTACGCGCATCAGCATCACAACCCACAACGGCATCCGGATGACACCAGCGGCGCATATTGAAATGAATCGGAATTGCAAAACGTGACTTGGGAACATGCCGGCCCTCGGATAATAGCACGGCACTTTTCGGCAAGCTGTCGGTCATCACCGGAAACTGCCTCGCCGGCGACTTGAGGCAGAACACCCCCATGTCTTCGACAAAAGCCAGGTTGGCGGCTAGCGGGTCGCATCAGTCAGACGCGTCCGATCCCGTCCAATGCCCGACCGCAGTAGTTCGAGGCGCCGTAGGTGACGAGGTCAGCTTCCGGAACATCGCTCCAGTCGAACCTAACGGTTACGCTTGACGCACTTTGTTAAGTCTCTGCGCATCGCCCACCAGGAACTTCTTCTCCCATGCCTTACGATCAGAAATATTCCATGGCTCGGCGTGGACGCCGATGACAAGCAAATATCAGGGTCGCCAGCGCGCAGGTGGTTCTCATGCTGTTTGGGGCTCCGCGGGCTGATCAATGTTAGGTCGATGC
>JASHYD010000441.1 GCA_030043175.1 Xanthobacteraceae bacterium
AAGGTCAATGCCTTGCTCAATCAGCCCCTGCATAGCCGTCAAGTCGCACTGAAGCTTCTGCCTCAGCGCCAAATCGTCGAGCAGGTCGGTGCGTAGGCGCATGCGAGTGATGGGACTCTGCAGATCGTGGGAGATCGCCGCGAGAATGCGCACGCGCTCGGCGATATGGTCGGCAATTCGGCGCTGCATGGCGTTGAACGCGGTTGCTGCGCGAAGTACCTCCTGGGGTCCATTCT
The DNA here is from genome assembly GCA_030043175.1 of Xanthobacteraceae bacterium. The sequence continues at coordinate 237 of JASHYD010000441.1, forward strand.
CCGGGAGCAGCGCGACGGGTACGTGGGGCTTAAGCTCGTTGGCCGCTTCCGCGAGCCGCGCCAGCGGATGGGTCGCGATCCGTACCGCAATCCAGGTGAACAGGCCGAGGATCGCGAGCTGGAACGCCAGCGCGCCAAGCACCCAGGATGACACCCCGGTCTCGGGAACCTGAAGTTGGAGTGTAAGCGGCGTGCCGTCGCTGAGCTCCAGCGCGACTTGGAAGTCAAGTGGAGTCGTCGCGTCCGGTGTCGTCAAAGCCGTCACGGGGGCGCGGGGACCGAGTTCGCGAGCGACGGATGCGGCGACGCGTTGTACTGCGGCGGAAGCGGGCAACGCGTTGGCCGACGGTGGAGCGAGACGGTAGTGGTAGTTCTGGCGATCGATCCTGGGCAGCCACATCTCACGCTCGTTGGCCGGCACGCGCTCGAGGATCGCTATCGAGCTCGCCACGTCCCTGGTGAGATAGGCGACCATCATAGCGCTAACCGCCTGTGCCCTGTCGTAGAGCAACAGTCCAAACGTCAGAACATGCGCGGCGGCAAGGCCGCTGAACAGAATCAGTGCGATGCGGCCGAAGAGTGTTTTCGGCCATGGTGCGAGGGTGCCGGTCCACCCACGCTTGCTCATTGTGTCGGATTCCGGATTTCAATAGACGACGCAAACACGTAACCCTCGTTTCGCACAGTCTTGATGTAACGCGGCTCACGGGCATCGTCCTTCAGTCGCTGACGTAGCCGGCTCACCAGGAGGTCAATCGACCGGTCAAACCGCTCGGTGTCTCGTCCCTGGGTCAGATTCAGGAGCTGGTCGCGGCTGAGCACCCGCTGCGGATAGTCAAGGAAAACGCGTAGCAACCGATATTCGGCACCGCTCAGCGCCACCAGTGTGCCGGCGGAATCCACCAGGTGTCGTTGCGCGGTATCGAGCAGCCAGTCACCGAAGGCGAGACCGCGCGCAGCTTCCGACACTTTGAGGTTGGCCGGCAGTGCGCGCGCCCGGCGCAGGACGGCCTTAATGCGCGCCAATAGCTCGCGGGAAGCAAACGGCTTGGTGAGATAGTCATCAGCACCCATCTCGAGACCCAAGATACGATCGGCCTCGTCGGCGCGTGCCGTCAACATCAGGATCGGTGGAGATGCCTCGTTCGCTGCCCGCAAATCGCGACAAAGCTTAAGCCCATCCTCATGCGGCATCATCAAGTCAAGTACGATCAGATCGATGGCCTTGTCAGTGAGAGTCTGGCGCATCTCCCGCCCATTCTTCGCTGAGGAGACCGCGAACTCGTTCTTTTCGAGATACTGCACCAGCAACTCACGCAGCTCGCGGTCATCGTCGACGATCAGAATGTGGTCTTTGCGATCCATGGAGATCTAAATCTAGGCGGCGCTTGTCACGGTGTCCCGGGCGTATTTGTATCACATTGTATCATGAGCCTGTGCAGACATCCCAACTGACAAGACAGCGTGGATTCAGACACATCCGGGATATCTTTACATGATTGATTGCGGTCCATCGACCCGACCGAACGCCATGGAGCATCTCGTGCAAACTGTCGAATCGTTGCGACCGCCCGTCACTATCGCCAGTGGCGACCCGGCCCGCGTCGGGCGCAAAGCGCGAGGCACACGTCTCGCCTGGGCTTCCATCGCTTTGGCGTCGATCTGCCTTGCGGTGGCCCCCGCATTTGGCCAGTCGGCAGCACCTAACGGCGCGGACGGCCTGCTCGGCCGATGGTTGACCCAGACCGGCAATCTCGAAGTTGAAATCGCGTCATGCGGCGCGGCGCTCTGTGGCACGGTGACAAAGGTGCTGGCAAACCGCGCGATGAGCGGCAGCGGCGAGATGGCTCCCGCCGACAACCGTTCGCCACTCGGCACGAGGATTCTTAGGGATTTCGCATCGTCGGGGGACGGCAAGTGGTACGGCGAGCTCTACGACCGAGAAAACGCCAAGACCTACTCCTGTAAGATCACGCTCGGCGGGCCCGACCAACTGATCGTGCATCCGTATCTCGGCCTGTCGATATTCGGCAAGACGTTCTTCTGGAGGCGCGTGCCGACTCCGACCGGACAGGAATAAGCCGTGGCTGACATCATTCTGGCCTTTGCGGCCGGCGTGCTCACCGTCGCCGCGCCTTGTGTGCTGCCGATGCTGCCGATCATTATCGGGGCGTCGGTTGGTCACTGCAGTTCCATGCGGCCGATCTTGATCACGATCGGCTTTGCAGCCACTGATGTCGGCCCCTTTGATAACTTTCTGCTTCATGGATACCGACAGAGTCACTCTTGACGACTTGGCGATACTCCGCAGTGCCTTCGAGAACGGCACGCCTTTGGGGTGGGAAGCAGTCCACGCCTTCGAGGAGCAGCAGGGCATCGTCCTGCCCGAGCCGTACCGCACATTCGTCGCCGAAATCACCGATGGCGCGCCGGACCGCGGACTACGGCATGGTCACACCGGCTTGGCAAGAACGCGATCTCACCAAGCCATTCCCATTTACCGAAGCGTGGGTGTGGGAGGGCGAGCGTCCAGATGAGGAGCTGCGCTCACTGCTGGAACCCGTCTATAATCATGGCTCGCCCGTATTGGGCACCGACGGTTGCGCAATGTCCTGACACTTAATCGTCACCGGCACGCACCGCGGGCACGTGTGGCACATCGCCGACGTGGGAGCCCAGCCGTTCGGCGCTGAGTTCGGCGACACCAACGTCCCGCTCAGTCATCGGCACAGCGGTTCGTGACCCGACTGCCGTACCAGTCCCAAGTCACACCACTTTGGCCCTCACAGCCATGCTCACAAAACCGATATCGCGCAGCAAAATGCCGCGCCCCGCAACTGAATGGGAACCCCCATGCTTGACTAGAACCCCCATGCTTGACTAAGAGCGCCCTCCGGCGAGGACGGCATCAGCGTGCGCGAGACCAAATCAAGGCTGGGTTCATTTTACGTCGATGTCCCCGCGCTGCGGCCGGGAACCATTGGGGCCTACCTCCTCGCTTTCGTGTCCGTCGGGGTCGCGACGGTACTGCGGCTGGCAATCGGTCCGTATGTTGATGGCCTTCAGTTCGCCACGTACCTTCCTGCGGTCATAATCACAACGCTGATCTGTGGATCGGGTGCTGGTTTTCTTTCTGTGGCGCTCAGTTGTGCTTCGATTGCATTTTTTGTGCTTCCGCCTCGCTTCTCTATCTACGTTGAAAAGCCAGGTGATGTGCTGGCCCTCTTTCTCTGTACGAGCGTGATGCTTTTCACTGTGGCCCTCATGCGCCTTGCGGACCAGCGCCAGCGGGACCAGGAGATCTTGCAGGAGAGCAAAGAGGGTTTGCAGTCCACCCTCGACGCAGCGAGGCTAGGGTCGTGGCGATACGATCCCCGCCACGGTGTCTTTTCCTGGGATGCGCGGTCCAAGGAGATTTTCGGCGTCCCCGAGGATGGAGCCACCATCGAAGAGTTCATGAATTGGGTGCATCCGGACGATGAGAAAAAGGTTTGGGCGGCCTACCACAGAGCGCTCGATCCCGCCCAACCGGAGCGATCCCAGGCGCAGTTCCGGCTCCGGCGGGAGAACGGTAAGGTTTGCTGGGTGGAAACCCAGGGGCTAGTTCATTTTGAGGGTGCGGGGCGTGAGCGACAGGTCGTGGGCTTCATCGGCACCGTCCAGGACATTACCGCAAGCAAGCGCGCCGAGGAGGCGAAGGCGTGTCTCGCCATGATCGTGACGTCGTCGGCCGATGCCATTGCTGGCAAGACGCTCGAAGGTATCGTCACGAACTGGAATAAAGCTGCCGAGCGCATGTTCGGTTATTCGGCTGGCGAGATGATCGGGCAGTCGATCCGGCGCCTCATTCCGGCTGACCGACAGGCGGAGGAGGACATGATCCTTGCGCGCCTCGCCCAGTGCGAGAGCATCGAACACTTTGAGACGAAGCGCATCACCAAGGATGGACGGACCTTCGACGCGTCAGTTACCATCTCGCCCGTGCGCGATGCCGAAGGCCGCGTTATCGGTGCCGCGAAGATCATCCGCGACATCAGCGAGCGCAAGCGGACGGAGGCGCGGCTCGCTGAGCGCGAGGCCCAGCTGGCATTGTTCGTCGAGCACGCGCCAGCTGGTATCGCCATGTTCGATGATGGGATGGTTATCTGGCCGCCTCACGCCGTTACGTCTCGGATTTCCGGCTGCCGCCTGATATCGAGCTAATTGGACGTTCACATTACGAGATATTTCCCGATATTCCGCCGCACTGGCGGGAGGTTCATGCCCGCGTGCTGGCGGGCGAGGAACTCGCTCACGAGGAGGACCCGTTCCTACGCCAGGACGGCCGAACCGACTGGTGCCGGTGGTTGATGAAACCTTGGTACACCGCCGCTGGCCGGATCGGTGGCGCGTTGCTGTTCAGCGAGGTGATAACCGAGAAAGTCGAGGCCCGGCGCGCTCTCGCCGACAGCGAGGCGCGGTTCCGGGCCATGTTCGAGAACGCGGCGGTCGGCATCGCACACGCCGCTCCCGATGGCAGTTGGCTCCGGGTCAACCAAGCCCTGTGCCGCATTGTCGGCCGGCCAGCCGATGAACTTCTTACCAAGACGTTCGAGGACATTACCCATCCTGATGATCTCGCCGCCGAAGTTGCTCAGGTCGAGCTTGCGCGCCAGCGAAAGATCGACAGCTACGTCGTAGACAAGCGTTACCTGCGGAAGGACGGCACGATCGTTTGGGTCAGGAAGACTGTCGGCTGCGTGCGCAAGGACGATGGGTCAATCGACTATTTCGTCGGTGTAATGGAAGACATTTCCACGCAGAAGGCTCACGAAGAACAAATTCGCCTTCTGATGCGTGAGGCCCATCATCGCGCCAAGAACATACTCAGTATCGTGCAGGCAATCGCGCGCCAAACCGCGGCTCGTGAGCCGGAAGGCTTTGTCGGGCGCTTCACTGAACGTCTTCAAGCGCTTGCCGCCAATCAGGACCTGCTGGTCCGAAACGAGTGGCATGGGGTCGATGTGGAGGATTTGGCGCGCGCCCAGCTCGCGCATTTTGCCGACCTTGTTGGGTCTCGGATCGCTGTCGATGGACCAAAGCTGCATCTGAATGCGGCCGCAGCCCAAGCGATCGGCCTCGCACTGCACGAGCTTGCAACCAA
>JASHYD010000442.1 GCA_030043175.1 Xanthobacteraceae bacterium
CGTTGTCAAGGCTTTCGACACCTAAACGTTCCGCGAATAAGGCAATTTCTACAGGCATGCCTGCCACAGCGGCCTGCCGTGCTTGGCTGCCTCGCACGGTAATCGGCAGCCGCAAGGCAAGCCTCGGGCAAGGGGCACGGAACGCGCCAGGCTCCCCAGCGTTATTGCGACACTGCCCGACGCGACAACTCAGGTCACCCTCGGGTGGAGCGGGCGAGTTGCGTCTTGGAACCTTTCGACGCCACGGCCACACCTCGGTTGCCTGCCCCCAACGCTAGCTGAGGACGAGATGATTCGGCTGTTGGCGCTGAGGTCGAAACGCCAGAGAGTCGTCGTGGCGGGACGGTGTCGCGCAACCAGGCGGCACGCGCGAACGCGGGCGGTGCAACACCGTCGGCGAATATGCAGCAGTGCGTGCTACTGAATTTCGTCGCACCATGCCAAGGCGAACGAGACCTTGCTCATAGAGCTACGGGTGGCCCACTGGTGTGCCGGGATCGCCGACAGCGCGTGCCGGTTTTCCGGAGACGGCAGTACGGTCCTGAGGCTTCTCGACGACGACGAAATGTCGGCAGCGATCGAACAGGTCAACGGGCTCAGTCCGCGAGGTACGGTGCGTTCGGACGCGTCGGGCGAGGGTTGGTGTCTTGCAGCCTGTCGGGAACCGGCTTTGCTCTCCTCATTGGCCAGGAGCACGGGCGTCTCGCCCGCGTGATCGGGCGAGAGAAGAAACCGCGGGCGAGATGCTGCCTGTGAGAGCTAGAACAAGGCTGGGCTACAGCGCAGCCGTCCGCCGGCATCGCAATATCCGAGCCCGACGTGACAGCAGCCGCTCGCAGTGCTCGGGCAGTAATAGACCTGATATTCGGTGCCGCAGTGGTCGGCACAAACAAAATGGCCGTTGTAATAGCCGCAATGGTTTTGAAGCTGGCGGGGCAGCAGCGGCATCGCGGCCCAACTGTAGGAAAACTGTGCGACGGCCGGCGAATACTGCGGCTCGACCCGTCTATCGGCTGCCGCACCCGTCGTCGCCATGGCGGCAAGCAGCCCCGCAACCCCAATCAACGTCTTCATCGGCTATCTCCATTGCCGGCATTGGTACCAGATTCGATGGCACAGCTTGGAAAAAATCTCAAACCTCATTGCGGGAATGCATTCCGATGCCTACAGCGCCGCCGCCCGCTTGCCGCATTGCGCGCCGTAGTTGTGAGCGTTGGCGCCGCCACCGCCAATGAACAAGGTGAAATTCCGCTCGTTTGCCGCGGGCGCGCGGCCACGCTGTAGTGGCGCCACAGCCCATGTTAGTGCTCGCGAAATCGTCGGGATGAGCTCGCCATGAAGACATCTGAGACCTCGAATCTCGCGCGTTATCAGCGGATCGCGCCGTTCTATGATCTTCTGGAACTGCCGTTCGAATATGGCCGATACCGCAAGATCAGGCCGCAGCTCTTTGCCGGGCTCTCAGGCCTGATACTCGATGCCGGTGTGGGCACGGGACGAAATTTTCCATTCTATCCGCCCGGAGCCAGGATTGTGGGCATTGATCTCAGCCCGGCGATGCTGGCGCGGGCTGCCCGCCGGCGCCGTTCGGCGGCCGCCGAGATCGAGCTGTGCGAAATGGACGTGACCTCAATCAAGCTGCCGGACCGGCATTTCGATGCGGCCGTCGCGACGTTTCTGTTCTGTGTCCTTCCGGAGAAGTTGCAGGTCCCGGCGTTGACCGAACTCAAACGCGTGACAAAACCGGGCGGCATCATTCGGCTTCTGGAATACACCCGTCCGCGGGGCGCGATTCGCCACGCGTTGACCAGGCTTTGGGAGCCCTGGGTCCATTGGGCCTACGGCGCCGGCTTCGACCGCAGGACTGAACAGTCTGTTGTGGCGGCGGGCTTGCACCTCGTTCAATCACGCTTCGTGGTGGATGACCTCATCGAGATTATCGAGGCGCGCAGCGCCGAATGAGGCGGTCAGCCGTGGCGCGTCACCCGATCGCCAGACCGCGCTGCCCTCGCACGGCGCCCGCGGGTCGAGAGCAACGAAGCATTGGCGAACCGGTGGGGCGTGATGAAGCGGTGATCAGGGACTACATCAAGAACCAAGAGCGGAGACCCGGAGGAACTCAAACTGTGGCGTTAAGCCGTTACCACGACCTACATGCGGCGCAACGCCTCGGCGGGCAGCATTCGCACCACCCGCCACGCGGGCAGGAGGGCGGCGAGAACACAGAGCGCGACGGCCGCGCCAATGACCGGTGAGACCAGCCCGATACCTGACTTGAACGAGATCAGAGTGCCGATTGTCGGTACGCGGGGAAACGCATATTCGGCGAGAAAGCCAAACAGCGCGCCGAGGCCGCAGCCGATCGCGCAGATCAATATTCCTTCGATCACGATCGATTCTATGATTCGTCCATTGCTCCACCCGATCGCCGCAAGAATCCCGATCTCGCGCGTGCGCTCGTGGGTTGCCAGCACCAGCACGGTCAGCACGTTGAGCGCACTCACTGCGACCGCGATGATGGCGATTGCGCGCGATGCCGCGTCAAGGATTGAGAAATTGCGATCGTGATCAAGAACCTCATCGGGCGTCGCGGCGACGACATTGCCCAAGGCCTTGATTTCCTCTCTGATGCGTGCGAGTTCAGCGCGATCCTTGCTTTTTTCTACCGTGACGTTGGCGATGGTGACCTGGCGCGGCCGGTCACTTGCTTCTTGCAGATCGGCAAGCGGCACAAGAACGAGGCCGCGATTGACGCTGGACGCATAACCCGCGATGCCGACGACACGGAAGGTCTCGCCAAAAAGCTCCACCTCCTCGTCAAGCTTGCGTCCCAGTGAAGCCGCCGCCGTGCTGCCGAGCACCGCTGCGTGCCGTTCGCCTGGCGCCGGAACTCGGCCTTCGCGCAGCGGAACCCTTTTCCACAGGTCGCTCGCATCGGGCCATCCAAAGGCGACAACATTGTTGGCAACCCCGCCGGGGGCGAAGGCGACAAGCACTCCCGACACCCGCGCGACACCGGAGACTGCCGCAATCCGCTCGACGGTCCGTTCCGGGATCAAGCCGCCGAAAATGTCGGATGCGCCTTTATGCAGGACGATGAGGTCGCTGCCGATCTCCTCAATGCCTTCGCGGGTGCCGTCCTCAACGCTGCGCGAGAAGCTCATGAACGCGACCGCGCCGCCGACCGCGAGCCCGATGCCGAGCACTGACAGGCAGGTGCGGCCGGGTCGCCGCTTGAGATTGCGCAGTGCAAGGAGGAGAAGGTTCATGTCGTGGACCGGGATGCGACCGCCCCGGAGACCAGCGCCCGCAGCGTATCGTCAACTACCGTACCGTCGCGAAGCCTGATCTGCCGAGAGCACCGGGCCGCGAGCGCATCGTCGTGCGTTACCAGAATGAGCGTCATGCCGCTCGTCTCATGCAGGCCGAACAAGAGATCGGCAATCTTTAGGGCACTGGCGCTGTCTAGATTTCCGGTCGGCTCATCGGCGAGCAGCAGCTTCGGTTCACTGACGATGGCGCGCGCGATCGCCACGCGCTGACGCTCGCCGCCGGAGAGCCTCGTGACCAGGTGGTGCGGACGATGATCCAAACCGACGCGGCCGAGCACCATCCCGGCGCGGATATAGCGATGCTTTGCGGACAGGCCACGGCCGAGGAGGGCGAGTTCGACGTTTTCCAGCACTGTGAGCGTCGGAATAAGGTTGAATTCTTGGAATACGATGCCGATGCGCAGACGCCGCAGCCACACCCAATCGCTTTTCTTGCGAATAGCCCGCCCCTGCCAAATCACATGCCCCGAGGTCGGATAGTCGATGCCGCACAGGATATTGATCAGGCTGCTCTTGCCGCTGCCGCTCGCACCGACCACGGCGACACAATCGCCCTGTCTGATCTGCAGGTCGACATTTCGGAGCGCCACAATCGTGCCGCCGTCATGCACACGGCTGACGCCGCGCAGCGCAATCAGCGATCTTGCGGAACCGGCGCCCCGGTCGATGGCTTCAATCATGCCGATCCGACCTCATAGAACGCATTAGGCTTCAACTCTCGCGGCCGTCAGATTTCCCCAATCGCGACCGCAGGTTACGTGCTGGTATAGGCTTACATTCTCACTCGCAATTCACATTATAGATGCATTTACGGCTCAATACACATTGCCGATAGGTCGCGTCTGGTAAGAAACTGGGCGGAGAAAAGCTGGTGGGTGGTGCGTGGGATCATGCCGCCTCCGTCAAAGGGCGACCTTGGCGGAAAACCGTTTCATGCAGGGCGGTCGGCCAGAGGCCGGTGAGGACCTAAAACCTGCGAGCCGCCATCATCAAGCTTGACCACGCGATCCATCGAAAGCAAAACACTTCTTGCAATGCGACTAAATGCGCGGGGCAACCCTGCGTATGACTCCAGGCGACTAAAACCACGCTCCGGTACGCGGGCATTTCTTCCAGGGAGGCAAACAGACCATGAAGCTCTACATGCACCCCATATCGACAACGAGCAGGCCCGTGCGCCTGTTTATTGCCGAGCACCAGCTTCCGGTGGAGGAGGAAGAGGTCGATATCTTGACGGGTGCGCAGTACAAGCCGCCCTATTCCGCCATCAATCCGAACTGCCTGGTGCCGATGCTCGAAGATGGCGACTTGCGCCTCACCGAAAGCTCGGCGATTCTAAAGTATCTTGCCGACAAGGTCGGCTCGCCGGCCTACCCCAAGGACCTCAAGCAGCGGGCCAGGGTCAACGAGGTGATGGATTGGATCAACACCAACTTCTATCGCGATTTTGGGTATGGGCTGTGCTACCCGCAGCTGTTCCCGAACCTCAAACGGCGCAGCGACGAAGCCCAGGCCGCCACCCTCGAAATGGGCAGAGAACATTCCAAGCGCTGGCTGCAGGTGCTCAACGATTACTGGATCGGCCCGGACAAGAATTATCTGTGCGGCGATCAGGTCACGATTGCCGACTATTTTGGCGCCTGCCTGGTGTCGATCGGCGAGATCATCAGGGTCGATTTTTCGCCATACCCGAACATCAGACGTTGGCTCGGCAACGTGGCGACGCTGCCGGCGTGGCCGAAGGTCAATGAGGCGTTCTACGGCCTGGTCGGGGCGGTAAAAGAGCAGCCATTCGTGACCATTTCTTAAAGCCGCGGGCGATCTTTCGTCGGTGGGCCGGCGCGTGCCATTGTCCTTCCCGGCTCAAGCCGGGGCAGGGCGATGATAGCCGGGGGATGGCAGATACGTCAGCACATGCTCTAATTTCGAGTAACCCATCCCCCGCCTGAAGGCGCGGGGGGCTTTGCCCCAGCCTCCCAGCGGTGGGTCACCGGGGTAAGTTTGGGACTACGGCCCCAAGCTACGTTGCGGGCAGCTTCAAGACCGACGTCCGAATGCTTCCTTGGGTCCGGACCTCTCGAAGGCAACGCAGCAGGCAAGCCAGGGATAGGCACGAAACGGGTCTTGGTCAAACGCCGATCTGCACCATTGCCGAGGGGAGATTGCCCGCAAGGGGCGGAGTCATTTCCAAAGTTCGAATCATATCAGGCGGCTCGATCGAGTGTGGAGGACCGAGTGTGAACGACGGGACCCTGGTTTAAGCGGTCCATCGCAGTCATGATGCGATCCTTGAGTTCATATTTGGAGGTGACACGGATGTGGCGGAGGACGGAGCTTGGAAGAAATGCCGCACCAGTTTGGACGTGTCGCGGTTTGAGGCAGCGGCTTTTTCAGCGTGGGCCATGCCGACGGAATCAACGCCAAGTACTGCAAGCTTCTCCATCGCGCGGACGGCTATTGCTATGCCCGGCAACCCGCGCTTCCTCCCCGTCCTGAAAAACGGGGTTTCCAACGCGGGAGATTTTGATGATGGACGCATCCGTGACCGCCGCCAAACCGTTCGACTTCGCGCCTCTGCTGGCGGCCGATCTGCCGGCCCCGGCGGCGAGGTGGAACGGGTTTGCCAAGTACAATTTCATCGGCGGCCACAACGACGCTTCGCAGGTGCCGGTCGACGAATTGGTCTCGGCAGCAACCTCCGTGCTCAAGCGCGAGGGCAAGACGCTCGCGACCTATGGGCTCGAAAGCGGCTCCCTTGGCTACCGGCGGCTGCGCGAATTTCTCGTCAAGAAGCTCGAACGCGACGCCGGGATTTCCTGCACGGCAGATGAGATTCTTATGACATCGGGCTCGCTGCAGGGCATAGACCTGGTCAACGGCCTTCTGCTTTCGCACGGCGACACCGTGCTGGTCGAGCAGGTCACGTATTTCGGGTCGCTCAACCGCCTTGCCCGTCTTGGCGTCAAGGCCATCGGGGTGCCGCTCGATAATGAGGGACTGCGCCTTGATGCGCTGTCCGCCGCGCTCGACAATCTCAAGGCGCGCGGTGTCCGCCCCAAATACATCTACACCATCCCCACCGTGCAAAACCCGACCGGCGCGATCATGGGCGAAGAGCGGCGGCTAGAGCTGCTGCGCCTAGCCGAAACCCACAACGTGCCGATCTTTGAAGACGACTGCTATGCTGATCTCATCTGGGATGGCAAACGGCCGCCGGCGATTTACGCGCTGAGCCGGAGCAGGAACGTCATTCACATCGGTTCATTTTCCAAATCGATCGCGCCGGCGCTGCGGGTCGGATACGTGGTGGCGGACTGGGCGGTGCTGTCGCGCATGCTGCCGCTCAAGACCGATGCCGGCACCGGCGCGCTCGAGCAGATGGTGCTCGCCGAATACTGCGAGCCGCATTTTGCCGCCCATGTACCGGCACTGACGCGGGCGTTACGTGCGAAGCTCGAAACCCTGATGGAATCGCTCGCCGAGCAGTTCGGCACCGCGGCCGAGTTCGACGATCCGAAGGGCGGCATCTTCCTATGGGTCAAGCTGCCCGACGGGGTTGACACCCAAAAGCTCGCTCAGGCCGCACTCGCGGCAGGCGTCGCCATTAATCCTGGCTTCGAATGGTCGCCGGACAAGCTCTATGCCAAGACCCGGCTACGGCTGTGTTTCGCCCATCCGTCTCACGCGGAGATCCGCGAAGGCATCGCCGTGCTGGCCGACGTATGCCGCCGCGAGTTCGGCGTGCCGAGCCGCATCGCAAACGTGGAGCGGTCGACGGTCGGATGAGGCAGACCGTGCGACTGGCGGGGTGGCGTGCGCTGCGTGCCAAACTCATCGCATGACAGGCATGCTTCGCTTTGCCGACCCCCACCGGCGGATAAAGTCGTCCGCCCCATCCCTCACTCCACGCGAACCCCGATGCTGTGCGCGAGTTCGCCGATATGGACGTAATCTTCCTGCAGCATCTTCGCGACTTCGGCCTGAGTGCTGCTTGCGCCCTCGACGCCCTGTTCGGCAAATTCCTTTTTGACCTCCGGCAGGGTGACGGCCTTGACGATGGCGGCGTTGAGCTTGTCGATGATCAGTTGCGGCGTGCCGTTGGGCACGTAGATGCCCGCCCAGCCGACCGAGTTGTAACCCGGGTAGCCGGATTCGGCGATTGTCGGCACATCCGGCAGCGCCGACAGGCGCGTGGTTCCGCCGGTGGCGAGCGCGCGCAGCTTTCCGCTGCGCACGTGCGGCAGGCGGCCCGCGATGGGCGCCATAGTCCACTGCGAGTCGTTGTTGACCACCGCTTCGATCGCGGGGCCGCCGCCCGGATAGTGAACCACGACCGGCTTTACGCCGGCCATGGCGATGAATATCTCGCCCGCGAAGTGGCCGGCGGTGCCGGCCCCGGCCGTCGACATCTTGAGCTTCCCGGGATTGGCCTTCATCAGGGCGACTAGCTCTTCGACATTGTGAGCCGGCAATGACGGATTGACTGCGAGCAGCGTCGGGCTGATCGCGAAACGGCCGACCGGCGTGAGATCGTGCAACGGGTCGAACGATACTTTCTTGATGTGCGGGAGGATCGCCAGCGTCCCGGCGCCGCCGTAAACGATGGTGTAACCGTCCGGCGCGGATGTGATTGCCTTGTGTAGCCCCGGCTCGCCGAAAATGTTCTCAATCTCGATCGGCTGGCCAAGCAGAGGAGCCATGCCTTTGGCGATAATGCGCGCCTGGATATCCGTCGCCGACCCCACCACCTCGGTGGCGATGAAATGGATCGGCTTCGTCGGATAGTCCTGCTGTGCGCGGGCGAGCGTTGTGGTTGCGGCGAGCCCTGCGAACGCCAGTGCGGTTGCCCTCGTGGACAGATGCCTCATTTGTCTCGACCCTCCCGATAAGTTCTCGCGCGGTATTGTAGCGTGGATGGAGCGAAACGGCATCCGGGACAGGATGCGCCTTGAGGCACGGCCCTCCCGCTGTCGCTGGCGTTGATCCGCCATGTGGATCGATCGAGGCGTCTGAGCGAACGCCCCATGCGCCTCAATCCACACTGACGCCGAGGCGCTTTGCCAGCTCGCCGAAGCGCGCATAGTCGTCTTGCACCATTTTGGCCATTTCGCCCTGGGTGCTGCTTGCCGGCTCGGTGCCTTGTGCCGCAAATTGCGCCTTCACGTCCTGGAGAGTGACGACCCTCGCGATCGTCGCCGCCAGCTTGTCGATGATCGGCTGCGGCGTGCCGTTCGGTACGAAGATGCCCCCCCAGCCGACCGCGTCGAAGCCCGGATAGCCGGATTCGGCGACGGTCGGCACGTCGGGCAACAGCGACAGACGCGACGTGCCACCGATCGCGAGCGCGCGGAGCTTTCCGGCGCGCACATGCGGCATGCGGCCCGCGATCGGCGCCGTGGTCCACTGGGAATCGTTGTCGACCACAGCCTCAATCGCCGGACCGCCGCCGTTATAGTGAACCACCACGGGCTTGATGCCGGCCATCGCGATGAACATTTCGCCGGCGAAATGTCCGGCCGTTCCGGCCCCGGCTGTCGACATTCGGATCTTGTCAGGGTTGGCTTTAATCAGGGCGACCAATTCCTGCAGGGTGGTGACAGGCAGCGAGGGATTGCTGGCGATAAGCGTCGGTTGAATGACGAAGCGCGCGACTGGCGTCAGATCCTTGGTGGGATCGAATGAGACCTTCCTCACGTGCGGCAGAAGCGGGAGATTGCCGGAGGACCCGTAGATCAGCGTGTAGCCGTCGGCTGGAGATTTCATCCCCCTCTCAACGCCCGCCTCAAGGAAAAGATTTTCGTAAGCGACCGGCTGGCCGAGCGCCTCGCCGAGCCGCTGTCCGATGATTCGCGATAAGAGGTCGGCCGCCGAACCCACTACTTCCGGAACGATGATGCGGATCGGCTTTGTCGGGTAATTCTCCTCGGCAGCTGTCGGTGGCCCGGAGAGCGTGAGTGTCAGGACCGCCAACGCGGCGGCCGCCCAGGAGCCAATCATCAATCGACGTTTCATAGGGACTCACCCCCTCCGATCTGCGCTACAGTAGATGTCTTCCCATAACGTTGAGCGAATCTCTCCCCCGGTAGGGAGAGATGAATAGGTCTATCCATATTGACCTTGTTGAATTAATCCACTCAGATTGAGTTTCGATCAGCATCGGGTCATCAATCTGGGCGCTAGCCTCTCCGGCAGTTCCGCTTGCGCTTCGGCGCCGAGGCTCGGCCGGTGGATTCCAAAGCTACGCCAGTTCGAGATATCTGCCTCGTTATCCGCACGCGGACCGATCCATGAGCTTTCAAGCGGCCCGTGCCAATCGAGGGATTCGTCCAAGCGGCCCGTCGTGACCTCGCTGGACGGCCCGGTGCAGATTACGCTAGCCGAGTCGCCTTTGCATACCACTATCGGCGTCGACGGCATAAAAAACCCACCGCGGGCGCCCCCGGTGGGGATCTACGGCACCCTCAGCCTGGTCGAGATCCACTTGTGCGCCCGTTGTCGGGAGCGGCCGGGCATTCTCCTCCGAGGGCCCGCTTGCCGATCTGCCCCTGGGCTTTACAGGGCTCGTGAATAGCGCATAACGATTTTAACGTTTCCCGTTATGCGAGGGCGCCCCAAGTATGATAGGGGCTTGCTGGTGCGATGCAACGCGTACCACATAGCTCTTGCGGTATCTACCTCTTGCCTGTACTCCTGCCCTCTCTGCGGATAGAGCGGGAACACAAACGGGGTGAGGCCGCATCGGTCAGACGCCCATCCAATCAAAGCAGTTCGCTCGTACCGATTAATTCATACTAGAGCATTTTGCGGAAAGGTTGAATCTGGGATTCACACGAATCGCGGACTGTGATTCAAGCTGCCCACCGGACAAGGGCGCCAGCATGAATGGGCAAGCCATATTCGGAGGACCCGCGGCATAACGTAGTTCATGCCATCGAGGCCGGCAAGGCGGCGGCTCGTTCAATCGACAGCTTATGGGAGATCATCGGTTCGTGCCTCACCGATTTCTCACCGAGCGAATGTGCCGCATACCTCGCCAATGCCGGATACGGTCGCAGAGATGGTCAACCTTATCGTAAAATGCTCTAATATCCAGTTGCGTGCGGCCGCCCCGCCGTAACGGCAGTGGCACCCGGCCGATGGGGGAAGACTCCACGGGCCGGGCCCACGCACGGCCCTGTGTGGAAGGTTAATACCGCGCGCCCCAGCAGACTAACACGAGGCTGCTAGCGGCGGCATGAACCTTTGTCCATGTGAACGAACCCAGCTGACGGCCTACACAGGCTCAGGCGAAATGGGGCCTCCGCGGACCCTACGGCAGATTGCCACGGCACAGCAAACACGCGCTTGCCTCAAGGCGTCGCTGTGTCGACCTTTCTTATTAATCCTTAGTAATATCTTAAATGTCGTAATATATTAATTCTAAGACATGATATTAATTTCGGTAATGTAGAATGTTGCGGAACAACTCTATGTTACTACTTTATAACAGTTAGATAAATTCGAGATAATCCGCTGGAATCAAACCTCCCAAAACGATCGATGCTAAATTTGTGGATGAGCTTCTTAAGTAGGAGGCAATCTCATGAACCCACTGCTCGAGCGATCTACCGCTATTGAGCGTTATGTCTCCTCCATTTGAGCCACGTATGTCGTCTTACGCCGCAGGTGTTATCTTTACGAGGAATAAAATATTTATTCTCTTCGTAGCGCCTTATTAGAATGAGACTGGAAACTGCCTCCTTTTGATCAATGCTAAAGCGAGATCTGTCGTATGGAAGGCTCTTCTTACGGCAGGGGTCTCATGACTAGTACATCGATTCCCTGGCACTGATCCTATACTCGCGATGCGCGAGGATTCAGTTTTTCGCCATGCCATGTAAGCTGACGGTTGATTCGGCAGCATGGATAAAAAGTCATGGCGGGATGGCGGCGACCGATTGAATTGGCGGTGAACGACGTGGAAGTAGCGGCGTTGAAGGAGATCAGCAAAGTTCGTTTCTTGTCAACCTAGGTCTGCTCTCGTTGTTCGCGGGTCCGGTCATGGCTGCGGATCTTCCCGTGGGATCCGAGCGCGCCCCAGCCGCTTTGTTCGAACAGGCTGCCAAAGTAACCCGATGGGACGGCCCTGCTCCTCGGAGGTCAGCTCGGCTGCAATTATCAGGTCTCGACGTGGGTGTTCGGAATTCAAGGCGACACGGCCTGGTCAAACCTCTCGGGAACGCATGCCGATCAGGTCAACGTCGGGCTCACTGACGAGACGAAAATCGATTTGCTTTCCTCGCTGACAGCCCGCTTCGGATACGCTTGGGGTCGCCTGCTCGCTTACGGGAAAGCCGGCGGCGCCTGGACACACGAGAACTACAACATCCAATTTGCCGATACTGCGACATTCGCGTCAGCGAGCGACACGCGTAGCGGTTGGACGG
>JASHYD010000443.1 GCA_030043175.1 Xanthobacteraceae bacterium
ACGTTGGCTATCAGGAGCGTATAGCCGTCGGGTGCCGCTCTCAATACGACTTCCGACCCCAGGATGCCCGAAGCTCCTGGACGATTGTCGATCACGACCTGCTGACCAATGCCAGCACTCAAATGGCGCCCAACGAGACGCGCCATGATGTCCGTCACGCCAGCGCCCGCCGAAGCGGGGACCACCAAGTGTATCGGACGAGTCGGATAGACTTGTCCCAACAGTTTACCTGAAAAGAGCAGCGCCAACGCCACGATCATAGGGCCATAGAGCGCGCGGGATGTGGTGAGCGATTGCATCGGGGTTTTTTGCGTGCGGCTAACGATGGGTCCAGAGCATTCACCAGCGTCTGCGCCAGCGCGAATATCCCCATCCGCGCACTCCAATTAGGCGGAGGATGAGCAGCAACACGATTGCGCCTATAAGGGCGTTAATAACCAGGGCAACAATGCCTGCACCGAGATGGATATCTAAGCGCGGCAGCAGCCAATCACCGACGAGAGCGCCCAATAAACCGACTATCAAATTCCCAATCAATCCGAAACCTGAGCCTCGCATCACTTGTCCTGCCAGCCAACCCGCAATGAGCCCAACCGCAACAATGACCAGCAGGTTCTCATCCGACAGATGCATGGTTCGCCTCTTCCAAAATAGGGGATGCCGCCTTGTAACGTTTACCGCTCCTGAGCTGCCGCAAATTACCTCGGCTCTTGGTATTGAAGCAGCATCAGTCGGAGAGCTTGCGTTGGCAAGACTGGCTGGCGCGCTTCGCGCCAACGACACGGGACTGGGCAAGACGCTTCAGGCGCTTGTGTTTATTGCCCGGAGCGGACCGTCACGCTGTCGAAGTACGCAATATACACCTTGGTCACACTGCCCGGCATAGCCGTCTTCGGCTTACTGCTTACTTGATGACCTGCCGACCGGCCAGGTGCCACAGTAACGCCGGAGGCGGGTTGCTATGGACGGTCATGGTGTGGTGAAGGGGTCGCCAGGCGCTTTAGATGCCTAAATTCGCAGTGGCTTATCCGTGGGTGTGGTGCGCCATGCAGGTTGCAGATACTTGATTTGCAATACGTGTGCACCGCCGCTGGGATGACTCGTTGCGACAACAGCGAGTACCGTGACCAGACCAAGGCCGAAAAGAAAAATCTTCCTGCGTAGCGACATCGGATGGGCACCTCCCGGCGGCCTTCAGACTCAACCCATTCACCACCCAATTGGCCATAATAGGGCATAGAGATCTGCACAGTCATTCGCTCGATGGGGTGCAAATGAGCTCAAAGTGCGAACACTTTCGTACCATGCCCCAGCCGGTCCGCTGTCATCGGACAAAAGCCCTATCGATGTGGGGAGCGCGGGACACCACTGAGTTGAGTCCGGGGGCACTGACGCCGCTATAAGCAAAAAAGCTCCCGATCAGCAGGGCCAGAACCCCACAAAATCCACAAGTTCGAAAAACTCAACGCCAAAAAATGGGGACGGTTAGGCCTATTGAATCAATCGGTGGGCCTTAATGTTGCGGCTCTGGCCGGGGAAGTAGGGGGCATACGGTCGGGAACCGCTCTCTACAGCAGAGAAATGTCATTTTGAAACCACTTTCATGCCAAGATCAAGCCGCGTTAGGCGCCCTCGACCTCGCTCCGTGGGCAATCCTGTCAGATTTGCAACTAAAATGCGATTGAGACACTTCCTGACCACTACGGTAGGATGTATCCCAATTTTTAGGAGAGGGGAGTGGCCTCGACTCTAGGGCGACGGGGCTGGGAGAGGCGGGGCCACGCTCTCTTGGGGCAGCGTGCAGGCTCTCGAGCGCGCGGGCCACGTCGCGACGGTGGTGCCTATTCGTTCCCGCACGCAGACCCGGGGGCCGGCTCGCTCAGGTCGACTGCCCTCGATGCGACGTCGACAATCGGTCAGTTCGGAATGTCTGACTTCTGCGGAGCTCTCGCAACCGGTGGATGACTACTCGGCGGGTTGGGGTGGTGCTGATTTTGATGGTGTTATGGCTCAGTCCGCCACATCGATTGCCGAGTAGCGTTCCGCGTGGCTATCCGAACTTTACGTCCTCCCCGCTCTGAAGGGCGGGGATTTCCGCTACGGGGGCGAGGTTGCACCCCGGCAATTTCGGTATTCCAAGCACTGTCGATGTCGCGATCATGCAACGTCCCGCGCTCATCACATCTCCACCGCCTCACTTAAAGTGCACCCAGCCCTTTGGGGCTGATCGCAGGAATGCACTCACAAACCGAGCACGCTAGGGACCTTTACGGCTCGACGACGCGCATCACACCGCTTGTCGCAATAGACTTGTACGACAGCGTGTTGCGGATCATCGACCAGCTGGCGTCGTGCACCGACTTCGCCATTCCGGCCTCTTCCCCAGCTTCTTCGGGCTCACGTCTGCGACGCAGATCTCTGCGTATGCTGCACGAGACCGTGCGACATCACGTGGAGGAAATGCCGAGGCCGGTTGGCGATTTTCTTGAAATTGGAGAACCAAGATGGATTGTTGGTTGTTGGCCAGCAACGAGAGGCGGATCACCTGCGGATCCTGGTCGAGTACCGGCCGAGTTTCGGTGCTGGTCAACCCAAGGCCAGGTCAAGTCGGATGCTTCGTAGGAACCGGCGAGACATCGCCTCTCGCTATCGCGACGGTGGTTTGTGGTCGCCGGCCCATTTTCGCTGCGTCGGCCGACGGCGCTCCGATCGTCAAGCCGTATGTGGAGCAATAGAGGCAGCGCGCTTGCTCCTTGCCCTAAAGGCCGAAGCTTTCGCGCAGCTGAGAATTTGATGATCGTGAAATCGCATAGTTTCCTCGCGAGATATAATCACGTGTCACTCTTGCAAGGTAACTCGCCCTACACGTGCGGCTTGGGATCAGCTTTTCGCTCTTGTCGACATCGGCGACGTCCTAGACTTGACACATCTGTGAGGAGTACAGCGGCGGGCAATGACCGCATGGGGATGGTCACGACCGCGCTTGGTCCGGCGCTGACGAGGCGCAGACCGATCAATTGGATGTTGATGTGGCACTGCGCGCAACAAGTGATCGTTACCGCATCTGCCAACGACGCGCCATGGACACCGGGCCACAGTAAACTGTTTGCCAGTATCGGATATCGGCGGTGAGGAGGTTATGAGGAGAAGCAGACGCTTCATGTTCTCGGGATTGCGGCCCTTTCGTTGGCGGTCGCTGGCGGCGGCAGGTCCGTTCACGCCCGACGCGCGCCATCTCAACCGCTATCGTCGGCGACAATCGGTCAGGTCGCGTGCTCGGGAGCGACCTCGCCGCGCATTACGAGAGCAGCGATCTTCAAGGCGGAAGTGGTCCTCGACCGACTTGATATTTCGCCAGGTATCATTGACGGGAAAACCAGCGAGAATGTGGGAAAGGCGATCGCTGCGTTCCAGCGCTCACGTGGTCTCGCAGCGAGCGGCAAGCTCGATCGCATGACCTGGGACAAACTTTGCGAATCCACGAACGCGCCGGCCCTGATTGCGTACACCATCACAGACGATGACGTTCGTGGGCCATTTGTAGCCAAAATATCGCGCGATCTTGAAGACATGGCCCGCCTCAGTCAGCTCGGCTACCGGAGCGGCGGAGCTTCTCGCGGAAAAGTTCCACACCAGCGAGGAGCTGATCAAGCTAATCAACCCCGGCAAGACCGTTGACCGCGCCGGGACAGTTATAACCGTTCCCAACGTGGCCGACGGTCGGCCCGCCGGACAGGTGCTAAGGATTGAGGTAGACAAGCCGGCCAAAGCCGTTCGCGCTTTCGGGCGCAATGACGAAATGGTCGCCTTCTATCCGGCATCTGTCGGCAGCCGCGACAAGCCTGCCCCAAGCGGCACTTACCGCGTTGGCAGGGTCGTCAAAAACCCTACCTATCACTACGACCCCAAGTTCCAGTTCAAAGGCGTACAATCCAATAGAGACCTCACCATCGCACCCGGTCCCAACAACCCTGTCGGCCTGATCTGGATCGATCTGAATAAGCCGACCTACGGAATTCATCGAGCCCGCCACCCGGAGGAGGTCGGCAAAACCGGGTCGCATGGCT
>JASHYD010000444.1 GCA_030043175.1 Xanthobacteraceae bacterium
GGGGGACAATGGCGCCGTCGTAGAGGAAGACAGTGACGTGGTCCTTCGCGGCGAACAGGGCACAGACGTTGCCCAGCAATAATAGGGCAGGATGCTCCCCCTGATGGTCTCGGTTCCCGATCGGCTGCGTGGACCCGGTCGCGGACCCCCCGACAGATGTCAGCCAGCCGGGCAGGCCCTCGATGTACCCATCCGCGCGCGGGTCTGCACAGCGGATCCTCTCTTTGGAAGCAACATCTGCGCGAGACAATCAACCGCCGTGTGAACGCGCAGGACGACTCGCGGCCAAAGGCCTGTCGGCCAGACGGCTTGTAGGCCATTGGAAACCGTGATTCGTGGTGGAACTGACGGCGGCGGTCCTTCTCGAGGATTGCCGCGCAAACCAGTCACGGTAAGGCGAACACAAAAATGGAATTGTGCCCGCGAACGGCCGGCGGCATGGAATTCCTGGTCAGTCCCGGCGGACCCGCGGTGACCGACTGTCCTTCGCCGGTGAACACCATCACGTATTGCTTTCCATTCACCGCGTAGCTGATCGTGCTATTCATGACCAATGCCGGCAACGATGGCTTCCCACAGAACCTTGCCGTCTTCGGCATCGAACGCACGGAATCTCCGGTTCTGGTCACCCCAAAACACGAGGTCACCCCAGCCGGTCGCCGTCTTGACGTTCGCGGTCATGGAGAGACATTGATCCTGGAACGGCACATAGAGCGAATTTTTCCCGGATGATAGGCAATCGCCCATAAGCCGCGCGTATTGTGATAGCAGCCGAGAATGGTGTCACCGTCCTTCTTGAAGACCTTGGCATAGTTGATGTGCGTCCGGCCGGTTTTCAGATCGATGTCGTTCATGTTGATGTTGGGATCGTCGCAAGGGAACGGCCTGGACCACAGAAACTCGCCTGTCGGTTGCTCGAGAGCGAACATGCCGCCGCCCTCCGCAACCGTCACCACGATGTCAAGCTCCTCGCCCAGTACCAGGGTTGAGCTGATCCATTTTACAAACTTGGGATTACGGCTGACGCGCGTGCGCACGAGAATGCGCTCGTGGTTGTGATCCGCGTCCCAGTCGTCGCCCGGGAGCTCCTGGTAGTACCAACGGAGCTTGCCGGTCTCGACGTTGAGCGCAACTGTGGAGTTGCTGTAGAGATCAGCGGGCGCGGTCAGCGAGATAGCGTCGGCACTGCCGTGGCGTGTCAGCCGCGCATAGGGGTTGGGGTTGGCCACTCCCCAGTACAGCACCTCGCGTTTCGGATCGTACGAGCCCGGCAAGCCCCATGGTCCTGCGGCGCGCTGCTCCACAGGCAGGTTGCCCCAGGTATCCCCGCCGGGCTCGCCCGGCGCGGCCGTTACATAGAACTTCCACAGTTCTTGTCCGGTCCTGGCATCATATGCCGCGATAAAGCAATTTTCCCGCTTGGCCTGCTGGCACGTGCGGTTCGAGATCACCTTGCCATCCGCGACGATCACCCCGCCGGCGGTTTGCCCGCCATTATCGACCTTGGTTTCCCAGCGGACGGTCCCGGTCTGCGCATCGAGCGCCACCATGAATCCGTCGGGCGCCGCGAAATAGATCATATCCTCGTAGATAGCGATGCTCTTGCTTCGCGCCGCAGTACCGGAGACGCCTGCCGGGTAGTTGCGGCGATATTCCCAGATCAGGTCGCCGTTGGTCGCGTCGACGGCCTGGATGCTGGCGCCGGGCACGTACAAATACATCACACCGCGATACACGATCGGAGTCGACTCCTGCGTGCCGTTCGGCAGTCCACGCGACCAGGCCATGCGGAGTTGACCAACATTACTCGTATTAATTTGATTGAGTGGACTGAAACGCTGCTCGTCGAACGTGCGGTTCATCATAAGCCAATCGGCTGGGTCGGGACTAGCCAAGGTCGTCTCTGTAACCGGCACGAATGCTTGCGCAAAGGCGCTCGCGACGGACAGGGTCACGGATGTAGAGGCAATCATCAGGGCCATTGTGATGTGGGACGTGCGTTTCATATTTTCCTCCAAGTGAACGACTCGATCGCCGAAGGAAGATTTCCCGCACAGCCGCAAGGCGGAGCGCCGGCGCGATGGACACCTATGCTCGTTTGAGCCCTGCTTTGACGCACTCGGGGATGAAACGACCCGACGCAGCCCTGCGCCGGCAGCGGTCGAACGCCGCACGGCCGATCGGCGGGCAGCCTGGTTGGGATTCGGCCGGCTCCATGCGCCGTGCCGACACGATCACGGTACAGATGCTGACGGGAGCATCCCCAATCTGGTTTTCATAGGGCTCTCTCTCCGACGTGAAATGATTCCGAACAACGACTGAAATGGACGGTTATGCGAGGGGCGGTTTTCCCTAAACCATCGAATTCGCGTGTCCCGATTCTGGGAAAAATATCAAATCGGCACTGAGTTGGAAGGCTGAGGGTTGTGCGGGAGCGTGCCGATGCAGGATGCAGGAAGAACTTGAACACGCGGATGCAATGTGCAGGTGCGATCGATGCAAGCGTCATGCAAGAGGCACAACAAAGACGATCGTGCAAGTATGCCTCAAGCTCAAAACTCAGCGGTTTGCCGAGCGCAGCCCGCGACGCGGCCGTGCGCCTGCTCGATTGATGATCTCTTATTGGCTCGGTGCCGCCGCGATGCACAGGTTCTTCGACGAACCCGCGTACTGTGGTCGCCCCGATCGCTCCAGCACTCCAGCCGCCACGGGGACCGTGATTGTTAATTTTGCCTTCTGGTCGCCTGGCGTCGTAGTCTGATACGCTGTCGCCATCAAATAGGAGGAGGAAACCATGCTTGCCAGATCCTGCCAGGTCCTGCTTGCCGCGCTCATCACCACCACGTTTGCCACACAAGCATCTGCTCAGGCGATGATCCGTGAGCAGAAGGTTATCTCCAGCGCGGGCGGGCGTGCCATGGTAGATGCTTGTACGGCCTGGGCGGAACGCAATCACTTGACGCTTGCGATGTCGGTATTGGATTGGGCGGGGAATCTGGTCGAATCCCACGCCATGGAAGGAGCCGCCGCCAACGCCATCGATACTGCGCTCCTGAAGGCGAAATCGGCGCTGCGCTGGCGCCGGCCCACCTCGGAAATGAACAAGATCGTGCGCACGGGTCAAAACCTGGCGCCGACTTTCATGCACGACTTTCCGCAGCCTGGAGCTTTGCCGATCGTGGTCGACGGCGAGGTGATCGGCGCGATGGGCGTGTCCAGCGCCGACGGCGAAAAATGTGCGCAGGCGGCAATCGACGCGGTGTTCAAGAAACAAGCGACCCCGCCGGCGCCCTAAGGCAGACGCCCGCCCGGCGCCGGGCGACGCACCAGCACAAGACGCATCCCGCGCCGTCACGACAGGCGTTGCCCGCGCGCAGCGGCATCACGCTCGCCCACCGGCCGGGTCGGCGAACTGACGGCTGCGGCAGCGCGCGCATCGACGCCGCACCAGAACGCATCAAGCGGACCGGGCGCGCTTTGAGCGGCAGCAAGGCCGCGCTTGCGCGCCCGCATGAGCGCTTCGTCGCTACGCGCTGCAGCAAAGGAGCAGATCTTGCGCCGTGGGTGCCCGGGGAATCCCGCAACCTTGGGGCGATCACTGATCGAGGGTACACGAGTCGTGATCATCGATGGCACCGCGGCCCCGACCAGGTAGTCGTTGCGCCAACGCGTTCACCAGGGTAGCCGGCGACCACGCTGACATGCTCGCGAAAGCTGCCGCTCAGTGAATACCGATGACGGCTATCGCGGGGCAATCTGGCACGCAAATCGACTGCCGGAATGCGAATTGACTCGGAATACCGGCAGCATACGATACGAAAGTTTCATTCTTGGGTGGGAGTGCCTATGCGTCCCCTAAGCCTTCGCTCGACAATCGCCACGCTCGGCATCGGTACGGCCTTGCTATACGCAGCGCAGCTCGCGCTTATTGGGAATGCCGCCTCTGCGCCGCGGTTCCACCTCGAGGAAGCGACCATTGCCGACGTGCACCGTGCGATCCGGGCTAAAGAGATCACCGCAGAGCAACTCGTCCAACTCTATTTCAAGCGCATTGAGGCTTATAACGGCACCTGCGTCAAAGGCGAACTCGATCCGGCAACCGGCCTCATGCTGGGCGAAATAACCCCGATCGAGAACGCTGGCCAGGTGAACGCCTACATGACGCTCAACATCCGCGGCAAGCGCTCGAAGACCGACCCTGCCGACAATGATCCGAAGATGCTCGACGCGCTCGAAACGGCGCGGGCGCAGGACGAGTATCTGGCCCGAACCGGACATTTCGTCGGGCCGCTGCATGGCATCCCCATCGCCGTAAAAGACAACTACGACACCATCGATATGCGTACGACGGCCGGCGCCCTCGCCGATTATGCCAACGACAAGCCGCCGAAGGATGCCACCATGGTGGCAAAACTGCGCGCGGCCGGCGCGATCCTCCTCGGCAAGACCAATCTCGACGAATATGCGCCGGCCGGCATCGGCCGTAGCACGCTTGGCGGTCAGACCTGCAATCCCTATGACACCAAGCGTATTACCGGCGGTTCCAGTGCCGGCTCGGCAGCGGCAGTTGCCGCCAACCTCGCGATCTGTGCGCTCGGCACCGATACCTCGGGGTCGGTGCGCTATCCGTCGTCACTCAATGCGCTGGTCGGCATCGTCGCAACGCAGGGGCTGGTGAGCCGTGCCGGTATCGTGCCGCTGACGTTCTCGCGCGACCGGG
>JASHYD010000445.1 GCA_030043175.1 Xanthobacteraceae bacterium
AAGAAGGTCGATGGCACGTCTCGATCAGGCCGGTGCCGCGTCTGGATCAAGGCCCGCAATCCCGCCGGCATCGCCGTGCAGCGGGAGCGGAGCGAGATTCGCAATCGACGAGCCCGAGGCACTACGAGCAGACGGCTTGGGCGTTAGACGTTAATGAAAAAGGCCATTGCGCACTTGACAGCCATCTTCACAGAGGCATTTTCGTCAATTGGATCACCGCGCGCGAGGGCTCGCCGGGGCCCAACCATGTGCTCCGCCTTGAGGTGCTTGGCCGCGGGCGCAATAATTGGTTACGCAGTAATGGCGGCAGTCCTTGAGGTTTGTTGACGCGTTGTAATAACAGGAGCTTTTCTGCTTGGCGGTCCTCCCGACGCATGGCGAGGGAAGCCACTGGTCATCGCATCGTATTCGACATAATTGGGCCTCAGGAGCGCACTGCATTTCTTGGGCATGGCTCGGCGCGACAACCGAGCATAGAAGTGTGATGGTAATGTGCACTTTTCTCATGGCGTAAATCTTCGTTCTGACCCGCGTTAACCGACGATCGCCCTGGGCCGACTGTCACTGAACCCGTGCGTCGTCGTCTGCCGTGACGCGGATTTTATGTGGGCCGGGTCCAGACCAGAAAGGTAGGCCCCAACGTTGCCTCCAAGGATTATTCCGTCGATGAGGCTGCGGCCCACCTCGGACGCGATGAATTTGATATCGCGCTGAGAGCTTTCAGTCGGGTTCGCTGGCGAAAAGCCTGTCGGCCAATGCTGGCCTGCTGCCAGCTGCTTCGTTAGGGTGTAAGCTGAGGCGGCGTGATGGGTCGTGGCGGCAACCACCATCATGGCCGCAATGGCGGGACAGGTCCAACGCACAGGTTCCTCCTATGTGCTGTCGCATCGTTCCCGAAGGGAACGGCGGGCGCCGGGCTGTTGCTGCGGGCGGCAAGGGACAGCCGTCGGGGCGCCGCAGCGATGTGCACAGCTCATCAGGGAGGCCGCTGCCGGCTCTAAGTTAAGTTAGAGACCCGACAGGAGCTACAAAGGTTCCCCAGGGAACCGATCACAGTCGCTTGATACCGTGCTCGATCTACCCTTGACTTGAAGGTCTACCCCGGGCGTGTGAAACCAATCCGTCGCATGGCGCTCGGCGGCATCCGCCAGCACGGCGTCCGTGACGTGTTCGTGACCCTACTGCGGTGCGAGCGGGCGTGAGCATGGACAAGTGGCCTGATGACGCCCCGCGCCATCCTTCGGCCCGCCCAAGCGCTGCAGCCGGTGCAGCAAACTTGGTGGTGCCCAATTGGCTCGAACGGTCCGACAGGCCGGGCGGGGAACCATGAGTTTGAGTCGTTTGTTTCGGCGCGTGGCGGGGTGGGCGGCCATCGTATGGCTGATCGCGTTACTCGCATTCTCCTACAACTCACGGCGCCATCTCCCCACCGAACACCTCTTCTTGCTCTACGTAACAGGCGGTGCATGGTGCGTCGTGATTATCCTCGGCTGGATATTCTCGACCTTTGAGAAGAAGGTGAGGGAATAACTGTCGATATTTGACGTTCTTGCGTCCAGCCGGCGATGACGTCATCGCGCCGCGCGCCCCAAACGCTGACCCGATCGGTGACGCCGTTTATGGTCTCTACAGCGGCTCGCGGCCGTGAGGTTGTGTCGAAGCGAAGCCGACATTGACCTGCGTCAAGTCCTGTTTGTCGATCCGGCCCAGGTGAACAGGCCCATCTCTGGACGGGCACCGGCCCCGCGTAAATATTTCAAAATTCAATTGCGGCGTTGCCGAAATCGATTCTTGGATTTTAGGGAAGCACCAAGAGCATGACCGCAATAGAGTGCGCGTATTTTATGCCTCCTATCCTCCCGCATGCGCCCAGCGAACGGACGAGTACATTATACGAGAGCTATGGATTTGAGAAAATTGCTAATACGTGGCATTCATTGATGACCCTACTGTATTGGACTTTGATAGATTTATTCAGCGACCCGGATCCTTCGTGGACGCCCTAAGGTCTTTTTCTCGCAGCGCCCGTGCGAGCTTTGGGACTGCCGCCCGGATTGCGCTTTCCAGCGTCGGCGTAGATTGTCTCTCCCTGTCTCAGCGGCGCCTCTCGCTCGCCGGCCAAAAGGTCGTCCAGCGGCGTCGCGGCGTGATGCAACATCGATCGATCGCGGTCCTGGCCCAGCAAATATGCCTATTAGGCATATTTGAGCCGGCGAAATAAGGTTCGAGAACATCAGTTATCGAAAGTAAGCTTTCTATCACTTGAAGCGGAGCTCAGAATGCTGTGAGCGGCGACTGAGCCCCGCATAGCTGCTGTCGCGGCCTTCCTCAGTAGGTACAAGACGAAGGTCGCGGGGCTTTATTATGAGACGTTCGTGGGTGACTCAGTTCACTTGGGTACCGGATAGACCCATATATCGAATGTGACTTCGTCTCGCTGGATTGTCTTCTCCAGCGTGGCACCGAGCTTGGAAGCGACGCGAGCCGATGCAACGTTTTCACGGGCTATTTCGCTTATGAGTCGCCGGGGCCGGTGCGTCCTGAACATCCAATCCAAGATCAGACCAACTCCCTCTGTAGCGTATCCTCTGCCCCAACCGCGCTGGCATAATATATAGCCGATTTGGGGGTCGGGTGCGTCATAAGGGTGATAGACGCCAAGGCGTCCGACGAACCCGTCGTTGTCATCGACGGCCATCATTCCATAACCGCGGAGGGCCCATTGCCCCAAGGCCATGCACATTCTTTGCCATACAACACCTGCTGATGGCGCCGGCCCTTCATGGAGGTGCCTGACGATTTCCGGGTCTTGGGACATTGCCATTAGATGATCGTGGTCATTTGCCCGAATCGCCCGCAAAATCAGTCGCGAGGACTTGAGGATCGGGATCTTGGATATCATGTCGGCGGACATCAGACGCAACATGGCGGCGGCGCAAAGGCCAGTTTGGCAGCCCCGGCCCTCTTGGTGAGATGGGGGTAGACCTCGAGTACCCGGACGAGCGCCGGCTTGGACGACCCCGCGCGAGCGAAGCTTAGCACACCCGCGAAGGTCACGGGGAGCCGCCGCGCCGGCGATGAGCGCGGCGGCAGAGGAGCTCAGCGACGCCACATCACCCAAGGAGACGGCCTGCTTGCTTGGCTGCCAGCCAGCCCGACCTGGAACCCGCCGATTGTGGCGGCGTTGATGGGCTAAATCGGTTCGATATTGCGCGAGAGCGCTGGGGGACTTGCCTCAGCCTTTTCAGTCGCAGCAAGGGCCGGGGCTTTGCGATCGGAAGTCTCGTAAGCTTTGGAACCGCGTGGGCTGGGGCCTTAGAGGTAACGGCTCAATGCCCAAACAGCCCAAGCCCAACGGCACGCCCAGCAAGAAGTCGGCGGTTAGGCGGGTCTGGCTGCCGCTGTGGCTTGCAGCGGTGCTGCTGGCGGTTATGACGCGCAAGGCTCATGGCCGAGCGTCCCCGCGACAAAGACACGGCTCCTCCAAGTAGCAGCGTGCCGCCGGCATGCTGGCCGGCCGGGCAGGAGTTGTGTGCGTCGGACAAAGCCGCCGCGATGGAGAAGGCCGCCGCGGAAGTCAAAGTGCCGGTTAACAGGCTGATGGCGATACGGCGATGCCCCGCCGCACAGGCAAATCACCCGGTCCGAGCTAGGGCGTAAGTGGCCCCACCATGTTGCCCGGTTGGCCGAGAAGGTGTTGGGCCTCACGGACAGGGAACTCGTACACAAGGTTGCGCGAGTTTACCGGCGGCGCCCTTGACGTGCTCCCTGCGCCCCGATGATCTCCGGTGCGTGGTGTTCTGCTGTGTTAAGCCGGAAGATGCGGAGGCGTTTGCCGAGCGCTTCGCTGTGGCGATGGGCAACCCAGTGACCCTGAAAACAAGCGGGCGACCCGCGATGTTCACGACGAACGCAAGGTGCAGAATATCAGCTCATGTAGGAGGACCGGACCAATAGATGGCAACGATGAGCCGCCGATTTGATCGGAAAGTGACCGTTGCGCAACTCGCAGCCTGTTGTAATCCCTATCATTCCCGCAAGGAAGCAGCAGGTGGTCGGAGAAGTCGAACGGCCCGCCACGCGGGATCGGCGCCAATGACCAATGTCGCTGCGATGATGCTGGTAGAGCAGGGGACGCTCGATGGGCCACGACCGCTCTACTCACCATGCTCCGTAATGGCCAAAGCAAGTGCGCGGACGGCCCTGAGGGCCCGACCGCACATCTTTAGAACGTCAGCCCGATCTTAAACACTTGCACCGCATAGAACGCAAGCTCCGCATCAAGACAGCGCTTGATGTTGCCGGCCTGACGAAAACCGTGCTGCTCGCCCGTGAACAGGAAATACCCGACCGCATTTCCGTTGCGCCGCAACGCCTCAACCATCATCTCGGTCTGATTCGGCGGCACGACGGCATCCTCATCGCCCTGGAAAAAGATCACCGGCTTCGACACCCGATTGGCGTGATAAAATGGCGACCGCTCGCGATATCGTTCCTCCATTTGCGGAAACGGCCCGATCAGCCAATCGAGATATCGCGACTCGAACTTATGGGTGTCGCGGGCCAGCGCCGCAGCATCGCTGACGCCGTAATAGCTGGCCCCGCCCTTGAAGAAGTTGCGAAAGGCAAGCGCCGCGAGCGTGGTGTAGCCGCCGGCGCTGCCGCCGCTGATGACGATGCGGTTTGCGTCCACCAGTCCCTGCTCCGATAGGAATTTGGCGCCGTTCACGCAGTCGTCTACATCCACGATGCCCCAATTCAGCTTGAGCCGTTCGCGATACTCGCGTCCAAATCCGGTGCTGCCGCCGTAGTTGACATCGAGCACCGCAATGCCGCGGCTGGTCCAAAACTGGATGCCGAGATTGAGCGTGCTCGACGCCGAGGAGGTCGGGCCGCCGTGACACTTGACGAGCAGCGGAGGCCGTTCGTCCGCACCGCCGGCATAATCGGGATTGTGGGGCGGATAGAACAATCCGAACGCTGTGCGATGTGCGGTGGTGGGGAATTCCACCGGTTCGACTTTGGTGAGGTACGCGACGATGCGTGGCTCGGTTTGATTGAGCAGGTCAGTCGCCTGCTTGAGGACGCGATGTTGCTGGGTTTGCAGGTTTAAGGCGATGATGGAGGTCGGCCGGTCCGGGGCGCCAGCGCGAAACGCCACGCGGTTGCCGTCGGCGCGAACCGATCCGAATTCCGTGAACTCGGTCTCAAGCGCTTGCAGGGCGCCGCTCGCCAAATCCAACGTGGCAAGCTCGCCAAGCCCTGCCGTCGTGTAGGCACATACGATACGCCTGGCGCCCGCGAATGCGTAGCTCGACATGCCGAGATTCCATTGCGGCATGCCGAATTCCGCTGCCGTCGGGTAAAGCGGACGCGTCGTCGTGGTGGCGACATCGTAAGCGTAAAGATTCCACCAGCCGGTGCGATCGGAAACGAAGACAATCTCGTTGCCATCAGGCGACCACTCCGGCTGGAAGACCGATTCATCCAAGCCGCCTGCGATGACGCGGACGTCGACAGGCGTGCCAGCGGGATCGACCTGCGCGAGATAAAGTGTGGTCCCGTTCCAAGGCATGTTGGGATGGTCCCAAGCAAGCCACAGCATCCGGCTCCCGTCTGGCGACAAGCGCGCCGAACAGAAGAAGTCGTGTCCGCCAACGAGCACCTCACCGGCCGAGGCGCCGCCACCATCGAGATCGATCGCCACGATGGTGTTGACCGGCTCGCCTTCGATCGAATGATCTTCGCGTACGCCAATCCAGCGCCCGCGCCGCCGGTCGAGCACGCCATCGCTGTAGCGCCACACCCCGGCCTTGCCTCCCCCGCTTGCCGCGGCGGGAAGGGCGCTGGAAGGCTCCGGCGTCAGCGGCTCGGGGTCAGCCGCGGCGGCACGCTGGCGGTAGAGGCGCTGGTCAACAAAGTTCGCAAAGATGCACGTCCCGTCCGCGACCAGCCACGCCGCGCCGCCATACTCATGAACGCGCGTGCGCACATTGAAGCCAGACGGCGTAATGTCAGCGACGGCGCCGTCAGGGCCGGCGCGAACGATCACATTGCGGCCTTGCTCCTGCGGCCGCCCTTCGAGCCAGTAGACGTGATCCCCGTCGACGCGAACGTCCGACAACATCGTGCTCTGGGCGACGATGAGGTCGGACGTGATTGGTGATTTCCAGGACCCGTAAAGCGCGGTCTTGGCTGTCGGCATTGGCATCCTAACTCTGAGGGTCCAGCCGCCTGAACTTCTGGATGCGTTGGCCGGTGTTCACCTCGGCCGTATAGATATTGCCCTGGTGATCGACCGCAATGTTATGCAGTGCCGTGAACTGCCCGGCCTGGCGGCCGACGTGGCCGAAGCGCCCCAAGATCTCTTTGGTGCTGTGGTCGAGGATGCGCACCTCGCCGTTGGCGCCGTCGGCCATATAGATGAATTTCTGCTCCTTGTCGGGCGAGAATACGAGCTCGTAGACCGACCCCGTGGCCCGCGTGTTCTTCTCATAAAAATGCTCGGACACGAACGTGCCGTCCTTGCGAAAGATCTGAACGCGGTCATTGGTGCGGTCGCACACATAGACGAATCCGTCCTTGTCGAAGCGCACGCAGTGCACGGGATTGCCGAATTGCTGGGACTGAGCCTTCGCGGGGTCGTAGGGCGGTGTCTTTTCATCGCTCGGCCGCTTGCCGTAAGCGCCCCAGTGGCGCTTGTAGGCGCCGGTCTCGGAATCGAACACGACGATCCGCCGATTGGCATAGCCGTCGGCGGCGAAGACCTCCTTGGCAGCGGTGTCTACGGCAATGTCGGCCGGCGAGCCAAGCCGCTCGGTCGAATTGCTGTCATTGCCGGCGCCGGATTTGCCGATCTGCAGCACGAACTTGCCATCCATGGTGAACTTGAGCAGCTGGCCATCCGACTTGCCGTTCCCGGCGAGCCAGACGAAATCGTTGTCGTCGATGTAAATTCCGTGCTCCGACTCGGGCCATTGATAGCCGGGCCCCGGACCACCCCATGCGCGCAAAAGGTTGCCAGATTGGTCAAAGACCAGCACCGGCGGGGCCGCCGCGCAGCACCGCGACGGTGGCGGATTTTGCTCGGCCGCGCGCTCGCGCTGGGTCAGCGAACTTGGACGTTGGACGATCCAGATGCGGTCAAGCCGATCGACCGTAATGCCAGCGACCTGACCGAGGATCCAGTTGTTCGGCAGCGGCTTCGGCCATAACGCATCGACCTGGAACTGCGGAATGGTTGGCTTCGCATCTTGTGCCGATGCGGGGCACAGCGCCGTCAATATCGCGGCCACCGCCATCAGAGCATGGGTAACTTGTTTCATGATTTCCTCTCTGTCTTGCCCGGGACCGCGGGCCTCCGGCCGCCGCCTCACACTCGCTCCGGGGGCTAAAACCGCCGGGCACAAAACCCGAATGAGTCCAATTTCCATCCCCAGGTTCGTGTTATACAGCCTCGCGAACCACACGGGTACCCGCATATGCGTTACCGTCCAGCTTCATTTGCTTCGGCCATTGTATTGCTGTTTTTGCTAGCCGGTACGGCTGCTCGGGCCAGCGGCCCGGAGCCCGTCGAATTCCGCGAGGGGGATATCACTCTGAAGGCCGTCATCTACCGGCCTGATGGCGCCGGGCCGTTTCCGGCAGTGATCGCGATGCATGATTGTTCCGGCCTGAACAACCCTGCCGGCGCCGTCGAGAGCAAATACCGCGAATGGGCGCAATTGCTCGTTCGCAACGGCTTTATCGTGCTGTTTCCCGAGAGCTACGGCTCGCGCGGACTCGGCGGCCAGTGCACCGTCCGCAGCCGTCCGGTACGCCCCGACC
>JASHYD010000446.1 GCA_030043175.1 Xanthobacteraceae bacterium
GCGACGCAGGCGACCTTGCCGCCCCTCGAGAAGCAGCTGGAGCAACAGCGCAGCCTGCTGGCGACCCTGACGGGGCGCTTTCCCAGCGAAGCCGACCGCGAGGCATTCACCATCGCCGCGCTGGCGCTACCGCGGAATTTGCCGGTCAGCGTGCCCTCGCGTTTGGTCCAGCAACGCCCCGATGTTCGGGCCGCCGAAGAGCAGTTGCACCAGGCAAGCGCAAATGTGGGCGTGGCGACCGCCAATTTGCTGCCCCAGTTCAGCATCACCGGCGACTACGGCGCCGCTTCGACCAAGTTTACGAGCCTGTTCTCCCCGGGCACCGCGGTGTGGAGCGTCGGCGCGGGCGTGACCCAGCCTCTCTTCGACGCCGGCACATTATTTCATCAAAAGGAGGCAGCCGTCGCAGCCTTCGAGGCCGCGAAGGCGCAGTATCGCGATACCGTGCTCAACGCCGTCCGCAATGTCTCTGATTCATTGCGGGCGATCGAGAAGGATGCTGTCACGCTGCGGGCTCAAGACCGCGCCGCGCGAACCGCGAATGACAGCCTTGCTCTGGCGCGCGAGCAGTTCAGAGCGGGGGCCATTACTTACCTCACGCTCCTGAACGCCCAGCGTACGCAGCAACAGGCATTGATCGGGCTCGTCCAGGCGCAAGCCGCGCGGTATGCCGATACGGCGGCACTGTTTCAGGCGCTTGGCGGCGGCTGGTGGAATCGACGCGACGTGCCGCCCTCACGCTCCCCTCCCCCGCAGGCGCGGGTCGGCAAGGCGGGGGCAGCGGCCGCGGCGGGTCAAGGATGAAGGCCCACGCGACCAACCCTGCCCCGCACATGGGCGAGGCTTAGGGGGCGGAAGGAAGGGTGGGCGGTATGACGGGGTTGAACGCCGCGGCCGGCGCAACGGAGAACTTGCAATGACCAAACGCATGACGATCATGTTGCTTGCGGTGGGGCTGGTACTCGGCGGCGTCTTCGGTTTTCAGATTTTCATGAAAACCATGGTCAAGAAATTCATGTCGGCCATGCCGCAGCCTGCGCAAACCATCTCGACCGCCACGGCAGCGATGCAAGAATGGCAGCCGCAGATCGAGGCGGTCGGAAGCCTGCGCGCCGTCAACGGAGCCGACCTCGCGTTCGAGGTGTCCGGGATCGTCAAGGAGCTGCACTTCAATTCCGGAGACGACGTTGCCGCCGGCGACATCCTCGTTACGCTGCGCGCCGACGACGACATTGCAAAGCTCGACGCGCTTCAGGCCACGTCGGCACTGAGCCAAATCAACCATCAGCGCGACCAGGAGCAGTTCAAGATCAAAGCCGTGAGCCAGGCGACGCTCGACACCGACGCCGCCAACCTGAAGAACGCCAAGGCTCAGGTCGCCGAGCAGGAAGCCGTCATCGCCAAAAAAACGCTGCGGGCACCGTTTGCGGGCCACCTCGGCGTGCGCGCGGTCGATATCGGTCAATATATCAGTGCCGGGACCACGGTCGTAACCCTGCAGGCGCTCGACCCGATCTACGCGGACTTCTTTCTCCCACAGCAAGCCTTCAACCAAATTCGGCTCGAGCAGGCCGTGACCATCAGGGTCGACACCTATCCGAACCAGGATTTCGCCGGGACTATCACGGCGATCAATCCCAAGGTCGATCCGGCGACCCGCAACGTCCAGGTCCGCGCGACATTGAACAATCCAGACCGGCGGCTGCTACCGGGAATGTACGCGACCGTCAACGTCGCTGCCGGCGAGAAGCAACGCTACGTCACCCTTCCGCAGACCGCCGTGACCTACAATCCTTACGGGGAGACGGTTTACCTTGTCGACGATAAGGGCAAGGATCCGCAAGGTCAGCGCCAGTTGATCGCGCGGCAGGTCTTCGTGAGCGCCGGTTTGAAGCGCGGAGACCAGGTCGCGATCCTCTCCGGCGTCGAGGATGGGCAGACCGTCGTCACCGCCGGTCAGATCAAGCTCCGCAACGGCTCGCCGGTGATGATCGACAACACGATTCGACCGACGGCCGACGCCGACCCCATTCCGATCGACCAATAGCAATCCGATGCGCTTCACCGACATCTTCATACGGCGCCCGGTACTGGCGTCCGTCGTCAGCCTGATGATCCTCGTCCTCGGGCTGCGGTCCTACAACTCGCTCCCGGTCCTTCAATTTCCCCGCACCACCAACACGGTGGTGACCGTGACGACGACGTTTTATGGCGCTGATCCCGACGTCATCGCGGGATTCATCACGACGCCGCTTGAAAACGCCATCGCTCAGGCAAACGGCATCGATTACATGACGTCGAGCAGCACGCCGGGAGTGAGCACCATCACCGTCAACCTGCGGCTCAACTACGACGGCGACAAGGCGCTGACGGAGATCAGCACCAAAGTCAGTTCGGTGCTCAACCAGCTTCCTCCCGGGTCGCAGCAACCGGTATTCACCGTAAAGGTCGGCCAGACCATTGACGCCATGTATATCGGTTTCAATAGCGACGTGCTCAGTGCGAATAAAATCACCGACTACCTGATCCGCGTCGTGCAGCCGAAATTGCAAGCAGTGGCCGGCGTGCAGACGGCGGAACTCCTCGGTTCGAAGGTTTTTGCCCTGCGGGCATGGCTCGACCCCAATAAGCTGACGGCCTACGGCCTGACCGGCGCCGACGTCACGCAGGCGCTTGCCGGCAACGACTACATTTCAGGGATCGGCACAACCAAGGGCCAAATGGTCCAGATCAGCCTGACGGCCTCGACCAGCGTGCATTCGGTCGAGGAATTCAAAAATCTGATCGTCAAGCAGACCGACAGCGCCCTGGTGCGGCTGCGCGATGTCGCCACCGTGGTGCTCGGTGCGGAGGATTACGAATCGGAGGTCGGCTTCGACGGCAAGAAGGCCGTTTACGTCGGCATCCAGGTCGCGCCTGCCGCAAACCTGCTCGATGTCATCAAAGGGGTGCACGACGTCCTTCCGGGCATCGTGTCGCAATTGCCGCAAGGACTCTCCGGCGAGATCGTTTACGACTCGACCGAATTTGTAAACAGCGCCATCGATGAAGTCATCCGCAGCCTGCTGGAAGCGCTGGCGATCGTAACGCTGGTGGTGTTTGCATTCCTCGGCTCGGTACGGTCAGCAGTGATACCGACGATCGCCATCCCGCTGTCGCTGGTCGGCACCCTCACGATCATGCTGGCGCTTGGTTATTCTATCAACCTCCTGACCCTGCTGGCGCTGGTGCTCGCCATCGGCCTCGTGGTGGATGACGCGATCATCGTCGTCGAAAATGTGAATCGGCATCTCGCCGCCGGGATGGCGCCAATCCCGGCCGCAATCGTGGCGGCGCGCGAGCTTGGCGGACCGATCATTGCCATGACGGTGGTGCTGGTCGCCGTGTATGTGCCGATCGGCTTTCAGAGCGGCTTGACTGGCGCGCTGTTTGCCGAGTTCGCCTTCACGCTGGTGGGCGCCGTCACGGTCTCCGGCGTGATCGCCTTGACACTGTCGCCGATGATGAGCTCACGGCTGCTCACAAGCGAGGCCCGCAAAACCCGGCTGGTGGCGTTCGTCGATCGCCAGTTCGACCGGCTGCACCGCCGTTATACCTCCATGCTGCACGGCAGCCTGAACTACCTGCCGGTCACATCCGTTTTCGCCGCGATCGTGCTCGGCAGTATCTACTTCCTCTATGCTGGCGCCAAGACCGAGCTCGCGCCGATGGAAGATCAGGGAATCGTCATCACCTCGTCCATATCCTCGCCCGACTCAACGCTCCAGCAGCGGCAGTTGTATTCACGCCAGGTGTTCGAACTCTTCGCCAAACACCCGGAGACCGCGCATGTCTTCCAGCTTGACGTTCCGGGCCAGAACATTGGCGGCGACGTGTACAAGCCCTGGGACCAGCGCAAGCTAACGACCAACCAGCTGCAACCGATATTGCAGCAGGAGATGGCGCAGGTCGCCGGCGCCCGCATCGTGGCGTTTCAGCCGCCACCGCTGCCAGGGAGCTTCGGTCTGCCGATCCAGTTCGTCATACAAACAACCGAGCCCTTCGACCGGCTCAACGACGTCGCCCACGAATTCCTCGATGCCGCAGTCAAGAGCGGCATGTTCATTTTCATCGATACTGACCTCAAGCTTGACCTGCCCCAGGCCATGGTCACCATCGATCGCGACAAGACCGCGCAATTGGGCCTCAAGATGAGTGATGTTGGTGGCAGCCTGGCAGCCATGCTGGGGGGCGGCTATGTCAATTACTTCAGCCTGGCGGGGCGCTCCTACAAGGTGATCCCGCAGGTCCAGCAGCGTTATCGTCTCAATACGGGGCAGCTCCTCGACTACAACATCCGCACCGCAGGCGGCGCCGTGGTGCCGCTGTCTACTGTTGCCACCCTTGCCACCAAGACGGTTCCGGAATCACTTAATCACTTCCAGCAGCTCAACAG
>JASHYD010000447.1 GCA_030043175.1 Xanthobacteraceae bacterium
TCGTGGACGACCAGAAAACCGTGCAGGTGCGGGTCTTCCAGGGCGAGAACGCCGACGCGCTGGAGAATATCCAGCTCGGCGAATTCTGCGTCGAGGGGCTGAGCGCAGCCCCGGCCGGAAACCCGATCATCATCGATCTGGCGCTTGACCGCGACGGCATCCTGCATGTTTCCGCCACGGAGAAAGAAACCGGGCTCGAACGCCAGATCACCATCGACAAGGCGATGTCGCGCTATGACCAGAACAAGCTGGACGATGCGCGCCAGCGGATCACCGACCTGTTCGACGACGAAAACGCGGACGGAGTGACGCCGCCGTCAGACGGCACGAGCGGAATGCCGGCGGACGGCCTTGCCGCCCTGATCGCCAAGGCGCAGGCCAAGCTCGGCGAGGCGGGCGATGAAGACCGCGCCGAACTCGTCGACATCGTGGCGATCATCGAGGATTGTAAAGCGCGCGGCGATGCCGCCGGCCTGGAGGAGGCTAGCAGGCAGCTCGGCGATCTGCTGTTCTATCTCGAAACCTGATGTCATGATGCACTGTCCGATTTGCCGCGCCTTGCTCAACGGCGCCGACACCTGCCGCCGCTGCCGCACTGAGCTAAGACAGGTGCAGGATGTGGAACGTCGGGGACGCGAACTGGTGGGCGCGGCGATGCACCTCCTGGCTTTAGGCAAGACCGACGCAGCCATGCGCCTGCTGCGTCGCGCGCATGTCGTTCATGCGACACACGAAATGCGGCTCCTGTCGACAATGGTGACAACAGCTGCCCGTCGCTTAGCCGTTGCGAAGCATTCCGACTGAGCGGCAACTCAAGCGTTTGTCCAGATTGCAACAACATCATCAGCAGCGGGTCCTGTGGCCTTGTCGTGGCATCACCCCCCGATGCACCACCATCGCGCGGACCATCTGCAAACTCGCGGCCGAACCAACGCCTTGGCGAGGCCGTCGTCAGCGGCGGTGGTTGCGGCTTGCAGCTAGCGCGCTTTCGACCTTGAGCCCGGCTTTGGTCGTGGTCGCCCGATCAACTCGGCCACGGCAAGCCGATCGGTGAGGGCCGCCCGCGCCAGTTCTGCGTGATATGGCAGAACAGACGCTGCTCGATCTTCTTGTGATACTAAACCCACCGGAAGACTGCAGCGGCATTTGGGAGCTCTCAGAGAAGACTGGTATGCCAGCAAAGCAAATGACATGATCAGAATGCCCCAGTTAGAACACCCCTATCATTGGTCCATTACATAGCGCGCTCGTGCGGCGGCAAAAACCCAGCTCGTCAAGTTGAAAGGATCAGCGCTTCAGAAGAAACGCTGCAATGGTCTTCCCTTCCTCGCGGAGATCACCTTCGGCCACGTCCCGCTGAGCCTGCCGATACCAGTAGCGGGCATTGGTCAGATCGCCCTCGATGCGATGCAGCCAAGCATGGACCCACGCACCTTCAACGCTCGTATCGTCCTGGGCGATTTGATGAGCGGTCTCCCATTCCCCGCGCAGTCCGTGCCACACGGCTCGAAGTAATGGGATTGCAACCGCTGGAGGGTAGGCAGTCTTTAAACTGCCAAGAAAGGCAGCGACTTTTGCGTTCATGAAAATGACCCTTCTCAAGCTGCTTAGGAACGCGGACGTTCAGTCCGCTGTCTCTGGTCTTTTGGTTTCCTCTGATATCCAAAAAACCTCGATTCCATCGCGCCAATTCGTCATTAGAGGACGCGCTGCTTGTCCATAAGATGCCCGCTGGTGTGTCCACCTACGACGTGCGTATGGACGTATATAGGGCGAATCATGGCGAGGCAGATCGATCGGCTTTCCTCGGCAAAGTGAAGTATGCAAAGCCGGGTTTCCACCCGGAGCTCTCACGCGTTGTGGGTCGACAGGATCGAGACCGGAACGCGTGAGGCTACCGCAACGGCGAGAACCCGGCGCGCTGGCGCGGGCACCTCGATCACCTTCTCGCGAAACCCAGCAAGGCCAAGAAGGTCGTTCCCACGCCGCCGTGCCATATGGCGACTTGCCGGCGTTGCTGCCGCGTCTTTGCGAGCAGGAGACTTCGGCAGCATGCGCGCTCCAATTTCTAATCCTGACGGCTGCAAGAACGGGTGAAGCACTCAGTGCCCGATGGAGCGAGATCGACACAAACGCAAGATTTGGAGCATTCCCGGCGAGCGCATGAAGAGCGGCAAGGAACACCGCGTGACACTCACTAAGGACAAGAAAATGGCGCCGGAAGGCGGCCAAGGGTGATCCTGTGGCTGTCGAGATAGTCTGCCACGACACCACGAGCTGAACGCTCTGCTCGCCCAGTTTCCTGAAGACGACGAGACTGGCCTTTCAAGAGAATTCATTCATCGGCCTGACCTGAAAGAGGTAATATATGGCTTTGCCACGATGTGGTTCGACTGCGTAAGGCGCATGGCGGGCTCTTGCCTGGCGACAAGATGGAAGAGACCGCAGACACCATGCGGCCTCGCTTCGACCCTAACCCGGATGACCCTGAAGGCTATCTCGTTAACGAGTTTGGCCTCCTACCTGATACTTGCCCAGACGCTCACGCCGATTTGCTGTCGCTTCTAGCGGTGGGTGGCAAATAACCTGATGTCGAAGGCCCAGCGGTGAGCACCGACCACTACATCACGATAATCGAGCACCTCCTACGCCGCCAAGTTGCGCCGAGCAAGCTCGCGGAATACGGTGCCCAAGTGCCGCCGGATTTGGCCAAACAACGTCTTCTTGCGGTACTTCGGCGTGAACACGACATGGTACTTGCACTCCCATGTCGCGTGGTTCAGGTGATTATGACCTTGTGACATTGCGATCTCCTTGAGGGCCTCGCGGTTCCCCCAAGGAGATCTTATGATTTCGTGATCCTACTCTCGCAGCTGTAGAACTGCCTCTATTCGCTCCGGCAGAGCCGGAGGCTTAGCGGGAGAGTTAGACGTCAAATCGATTTACAGCGAGGCGAGAAGCCAAGGTTACGACGTCGCCGCCCAAGCTTCGCCGGCAAGACTCGGCAGAGCGGGACGAGCGGCAGCGGGTCGCGGATGAACATCTCGGCGATTACGGCTCGACCCTGCTGGGATCTGCCGCCATTGCCCCCACCGGTGGCGGGTGGTGCCGGGTTTGACGGCTACGCTGCATAAAGGAGAATTGCAGGGCGAACGTCACGCCAGTGGCGTGTACTGTCGTCGCGCAAGCCTCGCTTGGCTATTGGCGCGGATATTTTCGCCGACTGTGGTTTGGTTTTTTGCGCTGAGTTTCCCTAATGACCGGACCTTCAGCAGGGTTGTGAAAAGGCTGTCCGAGCGAGTTCAACATGACGCCGGAACCAACGACCGGACCTTGCTTAGGATCGTAACTGGGATTTTTGACGCACTGGCCGCCAAACCCCCGATTCCTTCCGTCCTGAACACATTGCTCACGGCTCGAGAAGACGCAATCAATGCCTCTGGCGTCTCCTCTGACGCACCATGGATAGTTTACATATGCCTTCACTTGTCCCAACGCCATGAGCACCGCAGATAACGACAATCCGACGGTCATAAGCTTTTTCATTTGTTGTCCTCCCTTGTCATGTTGGGCAGCTCGCCGTCGGCAGCTCCCGCGATGCTTCATGGAAGCGGCTCCGACCTCTCGGGGGAATGGGGGGCTCGTTCAAGGTCGGAGCCTGCGCACGACGGCCGGATGAGATACAACCGCGCACAACCTTACATTAGCACAAATTAATACATTACCAAAGTTAATAATTAGGGTGCGATGACTCCCCGACGTGTCGGCACACCCAGTGGCGCGTTCCAAGTGGCAGCTAAGAGCCATATGCAAATCAAGGGGGGAAGCTGTAGGGGCTTTGCCTGCTCGGCTTGTCCAGCACTCGGAACGCCGCCGACGTTGGCTTGCTGCGTGAAGCCGCCACAGACGGCTGACGCGGCCCCGATCTTCTGCTGTGGCCTCTCCAACGGGCCGGGGTTCTGCCAGCCGGATTGAACCTACATAGCTTGCGGGCCGATACTGCGGGCATGGCCAAGAAACCCGAACCGCCTAGACTCTTCTGGTTGACATACGCTTTACACGCCGGGTGCTAGGCGCGCCTCATCCATGCTGGCTTGCTACAGTTCAACCGAGAAGGCTGGCGGCCAACTCGTCGGGCGCGACGTCGGCAAGGCGACGATAAGAGGATGCTGATGCACGCCGCTAGATGCTGCTTGAAAGCCCTCGGGTTTTTAGCATGCGGGCTACGCGGCTGCGAAGGCTCGGCTTCCCGGTCCGCAGTGGACGCTTACCAGTGGTAAACCGGAGGAAATCCTCAGGGATCTCGCACCCCGAGTACTGGTTCTTGAATTGATTGCCGGTATTGATGTCCAACGGCGTACGAAAGGCGATGACGCCGAATGCCGGGTCGGAGTGCATTGGCGTGTAGTAGGCGCAACCGTCGAAAAAGTAGTGGTTCACCTGCGATCAGCGCGTGAGGCGACTGTCCTCCTGTTTCACGCCACCATGCAGCAGATTTGCGCTCCAGATCAGCGCTTGACCTTTCTTTGCCGTGAATGTCTTTGGTGTGGGACAGTACGCATCGACGAGAGCTCGCCAGACTGGCTCGTAGATGGACTGATTGAAAGGTTCGATCGATGCCGCCGAGCAAACACCGAGACACTCGTTTGTGTAGATCGGCCATTTGTGCGAGCCCGGATAATAGATCAGCCGGCCAGCATCCCCGGAAACGTCCTCTAGCGCGATCCAGCGCCGCACATGAATCGCTCGGGCATCGAGCTAAAGTGGATCGAATCGGTGTGGTAATGCTGCTGAGTCCCAACCGGAAAATTCAGGGTCTGGAAGGGACGCGCCTGCCGGCCATAGAGCGTCGTAAGAAGTTCGGCGACTTTCTCATTGGAGGCGAGGCGGCGGACGTTCGCATTTGTACGCCATGCATCCTGTATGCGCATGCCTTCGCCGCGCTCATAGCCGTAGTTGCGCCAACGCTCCCAGTTGAAGCCCCCGGTCAGGTCGCTCTTGATTGATGCGACGATGGTGTCAAAGTCGGGGTCAGGAAAGTCAATGATTGCATAGCCGTCTTCACGGAGACCCCGGGCGATTCGCATGATCTCTGGATTGGCGGAAAGAAGCGGGCGACGAGCCGGATGAACTTCTCCCAGGTGAGGCGTGCCTTTTGGCTGCGCCGCCTAAGCGACATGAGCCACAGCCGCTTCACCTTGTTGAAGAAACACCACAGGCTGCGGTGATTACCCGAGACTGCGTAGTAGTTCAGATGCCCTTGCAGCATCCGTTTCATCCAGGCACCGAGCCCGTTCGACGCGGTGCCCCGGCGCAGTGTCCGGGCCGCGGTCGTCCCGCCGCCGTTCCCCTCGGGCGAGGTCCTTCCCTCCCCGGTCTTGAGGCCTCCCAGATACCGTGTAAAGAACTTCTCCACGTGCACAAGGTCTAGCGACTGCGCGAGGTTCTCCCATACAAGCCAGTACGCTATGGGAGATGTTGCCTTCTCTGCATCGGAACGCGATCGGCACCTCGGAAAAGACCGTTTCGCAGCTCAATACTTGGCCCATGGTCTCCCCTGTGAACGCTTCACGGCTGCCCTCGCGAGCAGAACCTCGT
>JASHYD010000448.1 GCA_030043175.1 Xanthobacteraceae bacterium
CGTCACATTGGCGCCGATGCCGCCGAACGCTTCGATTATCTTGTCGTAACGCGCGCCTTTGACGAAGACGGTTGTCGCAGCGTCCGGCCCTCCGGAGGGGTTGACGTCGGTTCCGCGGTAGATGCCGTCATTGTTAAAGACGACGACACAGACCGGGAGGTGGTACCGGCAGATCGTTTCCACCTCCATGCCGCAGAAGCCAAAGGCGCTGTCGCCCTCGACCGCGAGCACGGGCTTGCCGGTCTCTATCGCGGCCGCGACGGCAAAGCCCATGCCAATGCCCATGACGCCCCAGGTGCCAACGTCCAGGCGTTTGCGCGGCTTGTAGATGTCGATGATGCCGCGCGCGAGATCGAGCGTGTTGGCTCCTTCGTTGACGAGGATCGCGTCCGGACGCTCCTTGAGGACGCTCCGCAGTGCCCCGAGCGCGCCGTGGTAATCCATCGGCGCCGAATTCTTCATCAGCCGCGGCGCCATCTTGGCGATATTCTCTTCCTTCTTGGCATTGACGGTGCCGAGCCACTCAGCCGGCGGAGCTGGCCAGTTGCTGCCCATGCCCTCGAGAAGCGCCGAGACGCAGGAGCCGATGTCGCCCACCACGGGAGCGACGACCGCGACGTTTGAGTCCATCTCCCTCGGCTCGATGTCGATCTGGATGAACTTCTTCGAGTAGGGCGCACCCCAGGTCTTGCCCTTGCCGTGCGACAGAAGCCAGTTCAAGCGCGCGCCAACCAGCATCACGACGTCGGCGTCTTTCAGCACGGTCGAGCGCGCCGCACCCGCCGACTGCGGATGGGTGTCAGGCAAGAGACCTTTAGCCATGCTCATCGGCAGGAACGGAACGCCGCTCGTCTCGACCAGAGCGCGGATATCGTCATCGGCCTGCGCATAGGCGGCGCCCTTGCCGAGGATGATCAGTGGGCGCTTGGCGGTAACGAGCACATCGAGCGCGCGCCGGACGGCGTCCGGCGCCGGAATCTGGGCCGGCGCCGGATCAACGGCCTTGACGAGCGACTTGGCGCCCGCCTCCGCATCCATCACTTGAGAGAAGAGTTTCGCCGGCAGGTCGAGATAGACGCCGCCCGGACGACCGCAAACCGCCGCGCGGATCGCGCGCGCCACGCCAATGCCGATGTCGGCGGCATGCAGCACGCGAAAGGCCGCCTTGCAGAGGGGTTTGGCGATGGCCAGTTGGTCCATCTCTTCGTAGTCGCCCTGCTGCAGGTCGACAATCTCGCGCTCGGACGAGCCTGAGATCAGGATCATCGGGAAGCAGTTGGTGGTGGCAT
The DNA here is from genome assembly GCA_030043175.1 of Xanthobacteraceae bacterium. Next base: position 1,290 of record JASHYD010000448.1, read on the forward strand.
TGGCGAGCGCCGTCAGACCGTTGAGAAAGCCGGGGGCCGATACCGTCAGGCAGATGCCGGGCTTTTTGGTGAGGAAGCCGGCGATCGCCGCCGCGTAGCCGGCGTTTTGCTCATGCCTGAACGAGATAACGCGCATGCCGGCGGCCTGGGCCATACGGCCCAAGTCGGTGATCGGGATGCCGGGCACGCCGTAGATGGTGTTGATGCCGTTGAGCTTGAGCGCATCGATGACGAGTTGGAAGCCGTCTGTCAGCTCGCGCGCTGCTTGGGCTGCGGGCTCCGCCGTCTTTACCGCTGCTTCAGCCATTGAAGACCTCCCTGATGCCGTTTCTTTTCTTCTAGCCGAGATAGTCGGCGTGTTGGGCGACGTGCTCGGCGAGTCCCAGGGCGTGATCGCGAACCAGCGCCTCGGCCCGGCCGGTATCGCGCGCCTCGATCGCCTGAATGATGTTCATATGGTCGCGGATCGAACGGTCCGCACGGTCGCTTTCGCCGATGGTCTTGCGGCGGATCATCCGCATGTGGGCGAACAAATTCTCGGCAAGGTCGATCAGCACGCCGTTGCAGCTCATGCGGATGATGGTCTGGTGGAATTCGATGTTAACTTGAGAGTATTCGTCGAGATTGGCGTGCAGGCTGCCATTCTCGAAGGTCGCGAACATGGCGCGCAGCGTGGCGATCTCCTGCTCCGACGCGCCCTGAGTGATCAGCCGGGCCGCCATGCTTTCCAGCGCCGCCCAGGCAGTGATCAGCTCGATCACTTCCGCCTTGGTCTTGCGCACCACATAGATGCCGCGTCGCGGCACCGAGCGCACAAAACCCTCCCGCTCCAGCTGCGCCATGGCTTCGCGGACCGGGGTGCGGCTGATGCCGAGATCGCTCGCCAGTCTGCGCTCGTCGAGCCGGATCTCGCCGGGACGGTCATAGATATCGAGACCGAGAATTACGTCTTTGAGCGCCGTATAGGCGCGGTCCGCGAACGTGGACGTATCTTCGAGCGGCGCAACGGCTACGCGGGCGGCCGCGGCCGCAGTTCGAGGGCGTGCAGGTAAACTGGTCATGGATGCAATGCGCCAACTCGAACGACGGGACCTCCCTCTATAATACAGTATACCACGGCGCTGCAAGCAGTGCCGTCGCGGCGGCGCCGCAGCGCTTAACTGCGACGCCCCACCTCGAGGATCAGCTCTTGTCCATCAAATGCGCCCGCATGGGACGCAGCACGAACAGCGCTAACGCCACCACCGCGAGATTCATGATTGTGGCCGCCAGAAAC
>JASHYD010000037.1 GCA_030043175.1 Xanthobacteraceae bacterium
TCCACCAGCGAGACCTTGAGGTCGACCACCGGGAAGCCGGCAAGCACGCCCGACCCCAGGACCGACTCCAGGCCCTTCTCGACACCGGGCACGAACTCCTTCGGCACCGTGCCGCCCACGACCTTGTTCTCGAACACGAAGCCACTGCCCGGCAGCAATGGCTCGGCGATGATCTTGATCCGCGCGAACTGGCCGGCGCCGCCGGTCTGCTTCTTGTGGGTGTAATCCACCGTGGCCGCCCGCGTGATCGTCTCGCGATAGGCAACCTGCGGCGCACCGATATTGGCGTCGACCCGGTAGGTGCGCCTCAAGATATCGACCTTGATGTCAAGGTGCAGTTCGCCCATGCCCTTGAGAATCGTCTGTCCGGACTCCGGATCGGTCGAAACGCGGAACGAGGGGTCCTCGGCCGCAAGCTTCGCCAGCGCGACGCCGAGCTTTTCCTGATCGGCTTTCGATTTCGGCTCGATTGCTATCTCGATCACCGGAATCGGAAATTCCATCTTCTCCAGGATCACCGGCTTGTGGGGATCGCACAGCGTATCGCCGGTCCGCGCCTCTTTGAGGCCGGCGAGGGCCACGATGTCGCCCGCATAAGCCTCCTTGATGTCCTCGCGGTTATTGGCGTGCATCAGCAGCATGCGGCCAATGCGCTCGCGGCGCTCGCGGGTCGAGTTGATCACCCCTGATCCACTCGTCAGCGTGCCCGAATAGACGCGGCAGAACGTAATCGTGCCGACATAAGGATCGTCCATGATCTTGAAGGCCAGCACCGAGAGCGGTTCGCTGTCATCCGGCCTGCGCACCACCTCATTGCCCTTGGGGTCGATACCCTTGATGGGCGGCACATCGAGGGGCGATGGCAGATAGTCGACCACGGCATCGAGCAGCGGCTGGACACCCTTGTTCTTGAAGGCAGAGCCAGCGAGCACCGGAAAGAAAGCGCCGGTAATCGTGGCCTTGCGGATCAGCCGCTTGAGCGTCGCCTCGTCCGGTTCCCTGCCCTCGAGATAGGCCGCCATGGCCTCGTCATCGAGTTCGACCGCGGCCTCGATCAGCTTTTCGCGATATTCCCGAGCCTGATCGGCCATTTCCGGCGGAATCTCGGTGTCATGGTATTTGGCGCCGAGCGCCTCTTCTTCCCATACGACCCCCACCATGCGAACGAGATCGACAATGCCCTTAAACTGGCTCTCGGCCCCGATCGGCAGCTGGATCGCAATCGGCTTGGCGCCCAGTCGATCGACGATGTCAGACAGGCAGCGGAAGAAGTCTGCCCCGACCTTATCCATCTTGTTGGCGAAGACGATCCGGGGCACTTTGTACTTGTCGCCCTGACGCCATACCGTTTCGGTCTGGGGCTCGACGCCTTGGTTAGAGTCGAGCACGCATACGGCTCCGTCAAGCACGCGCAGGGAGCGCTCGACCTCGATGGTGAAATCCACATGCCCCGGCGTGTCGATGATGTTGAGGCGTTTGCCGTGCCAAAAAGCAGTGGTGGCGGCCGAGGTGATGGTGATGCCGCGCTCCTGCTCCTGCTCCATCCAGTCCATGGTGGCTGCGCCCTCATGGACCTCACCTATTTTGTGGCTTTTCCCGGTGTAGTAGAGGATGCGCTCCGTCGTCGTCGTCTTCCCGGCATCGATGTGGGCCATGATGCCGAAATTGCGGTAGTCCTCGATCGGGTGGATGCGGGGCATCTTATATCCTTTAGCTAAGCGAGCGGCGCGCGCTTAAGCATCACCAGCGGTAATGCGCGAAGGCGCGATTGGCCTCCGCCATCCGATGCGTGTCTTCGCGCTTCTTCACCGCGTTCCCTCGATTGTTCGATGCGTCGAGAAGCTCCGCAGATAGCCGCTCGGTCATGGTCTTTTCGTTGCGGTCGCGGGCAGCCGTGATGAGCCAACGAATGCCCAGCGCCTGGCGACGATCGCTGCGGACTTCCACCGGAACCTGATAGGTCGCGCCGCCGACCCGGCGGGAACGCACTTCAATGGTCGGCATGACATTGTCGAGCGCCTGCTCGAAAATCCCCACGGCGTTTTGTTTGGTCTTGCTCTCGATCATGTCGAACGCGCCGTAAACGATCTGCTCGGCGACCGATTTCTTACCGGCATACATAATCGAATTCATGAACTTCGAGACGACCATATTCCCGAATTTCGGATCGGGAAGAACCTCGCGTCTCTCGGCACGGTGACGGCGGGACATCTGTCGGTTTCCTTAGCTCTGGCCAGGGTCCGCCCGGCCACTCCTGTCTTAACTCCCTCGGCCACTCATTTCGGCCGTTTGGCACCGTATTTCGAGCGGCGCTGCCTGCGGTTCTTGACGCCTTGCGTATCAAGAACGCCGCGCAGGATATGGTAGCGCACCCCAGGCAGGTCCTTGACGCGGCCGCCGCGAATCATAACCACCGAATGCTCCTGAAGGTTATGGCCCTCGCCCGGGATGTAGCCGATCACCTCGAACCCGTTGGTCAGTCGAACCTTGGCGACCTTGCGCAGCGCCGAATTCGGCTTCTTGGGCGTCGTGGTGTAGACGCGCGTGCACACCCCGCGCTTCTGCGGCGACTGCTGCAGGGCCGGCACCTTCTTGCGCGCCTTCTGCGCCACCCGCGGCTTGCGGATCAACTGGTTGATAGTCGGCATCGTCAGCCTTCACCTTCCATTTCGCGACCTAGCGCCGTCGATCGAGACGCACACCGTCAAGCGATGTGCCACCCCTCCTCCCGGCTCGCGGCGCCGGCTCAGGAGGGCAAAAACAAACAACCCGCTCGCGCCCGCGTGACACCGCGGACCGGCGTTTTCCGTCACAGAGGACCACGACACTGCACCGCCTGCGGCGCCGCCGCGGTCATGACGTCACATCCGACAGTTCGGTTTCATAGGGCAGCGTCTGAACTTCATTCGTCGAGGCCCTGGGGTGTCGCAATCCCGTCAAAAGCGCTGATCTTTCGACAGCTTATCTTCCAACGCTGGATTGCCGAACG
>JASHYD010000449.1 GCA_030043175.1 Xanthobacteraceae bacterium
TGTCGGTTTATCCCCGCAAAACGCAAAATCGCGACAGGTCCCCGAACACAGCAGCTTGCATCCGAGCGATTACGAGGGCCGTGGCCTCTGTCACGACGGCTCCCCCGAAACGCTCCTCCTAATGGGTTGATGCGGTACTTCTACTTCACGGCAAAGCAAAAATGGCAACAAGAGGCAGACCGGAGCCACCGAAGAAAGCCGAAACACTGCCGGATGCGACAGCGACGAATTGCTTGCCGTTGCGTTCGTAAGTAACGGTGCCGCCGCCGATGCTGCCGCCCGTGTTGAATCGATACAGTACTTGCCCGCTCGTCGAGTCCAAAACGAGAAAGTCATCGTCTAGATCGCCAGTGAACAGAACCCCGCCCGATGTTGCTGTCACCCCGGCAACGAGCGGCGTCGACGATGCATACTTCCAGACCTCCTTGCCGGTGGTCGCGTCGAAGGCCGCCAGCCATCCTTTGGATTTTTCGTGCGGGTCAGGGGTGACCGACCCTCCGTAGTAATGCGACTCCTGGGCAAACGGTGGCGGCATGTCGAATTTCTTGAACGTACCGCACCAATCCACAGCCGCCACGAACAGCCGATTGGTGTTCGGATCATACGCTGGACCATTCCACTCCATGCCGCCCAGCAGTCCTGGGCAGCGATGCACGCCCTCGACGGTCGGGCTCGCGTCCACGTTCTCCCGCGTGGTGATTGGCACCTCGTAGAGCTGGTCATGCGTCGTACGATCGATCAGACGCAGCAGCCCGTCCTTGCCGCTGACCGCGACGACGTCACGGGTCGTCGGACCGGTCTTCAGGCTGAACAGCGGGCTCACTTGGCTGGTATCGCTGTCGTGCTCGTCGTGGCCGACGAACTGGCGATACCACAAGAGCTTGCCGGTATGGACGTCGAGCGCGACCAGAGAGTTGGTGTAGAGATCGTCCCCCGGCCTGACCGCGCCAAAAAAGTCCGGCGCCGGATTGCCGACCGGCACATAAAGCACGCCGGTCTTGGTATCGAGCGAGAGCGGCGTCCACAGGCTGCCGCCGCCGTGCATCAGCGCTTCCTGGTTTTTCCAGGTCTCTGCGCCGGGCTCACCTGGATCGGGGATCAGGTTGAAGCGCCACACCAGTTCTCCGTCGGTGAGCCTGAACGCGCCTATCCAATTCTTCGGCCCGTAATCCGCGCCGGCCGGTCCGTACAAGATCAGATCACCCCAGATAAGCGGCGGCATGCTGAGGTATTGACTGTCGGATGCGCTGGCGATCTGCCGGCTCCAAAGCAGGTTGCCATTGGCCATGTCGAGCGCGATCAGGTAGCCGTCGGCAGTACCGCGAATGACCTTGCCATCCTTGATGGCGACTCCGCGATTGGTCGGTGATATTTCGTGGCCTTTCGGCTGCCAGTTATAGGTCCAGCGTTCACGGCAGGTCACCGCGTCGATCGCCACGGTGGCGCGCGCAAACGTCAGATACATTACACCATCGTAGACGATCGGATTGGTCTGCGTCGGCGCCGGCTGCTCCGAACGGTAGAGGCAGACCGGCCGGAGGTTGGCAGCGTTGGCGGCAGTGATCTCCTCGAGGTCGACAAAGCGGGTGCCCGCATAGTCGTGAGATGCATAGAGCCAGTTCGCCTTGCTGGAAGCCGCGCCGTCGAGATCGGCCTGGCTTGGGCCAGTCACCGGCGCGGTTTGACGCGCCGGGCCCGCTTGTGCCGGGACCGCGGCGGCCAGCGTGGAGAGATACGCGATAAGGTCGGAACGGTCGGAAGCCGCCGGGAGGCTGACGGCCATCGCAGTGCCCGGCACCCGCTTCGCAGAATCAGTCAGGAACTGATCGAGATTCGCAGTGGTCCATGTGACCCCCGAATTCCTAAGAGCACTGGTGTAGTTGAAACCCGGTATAATCGCCGCACTGCGCCCGACGATCCCCGCGAGGGAGGGGCCGAACCCGTTCACGCCCGGCTGGTTCGAATGACAGACCGCGCATTGCGCGGCAAAGATCCTGCTGCCCGCGGGCGCATCATCGGATGCCGAGGCTGGCGAATGGCCGCATAAGAAAGACATCACGACAGTGATCCACGCCAATGGATTCGCGAGCGAGCATGTGATGACGATCTTTGGCATCCTGCGCTCCTGTGTGGTGATTACCGCTCACGATCAGATCATCTCTTCGCGACAGCATTTGCACAATGAAACGTAATTTTCGGCATCGTCGCGAAAGACGCTTGTTCAAAAAGTGACACAGCCATTCGGCAAAAGCCAGTCGAGCCGTATCTGACGAAACGCGAATAGACAACGGCTCTCGGACCTGACGGGGCCGGTGGGCAAAGACGCAGGGCTACATGTCGCCTTTGGGTCACAAGAGCGGCCTTTCCGACCGGGCGGGCATTGCCTTCACATTTTCTCTCTGCCTATAACTTAGGCATAAGCCAAACAGAGCTTACTCACGTCCGTCTGTGGCGAGGTCGAAAGTAAGAACGCCTTCATGATTGGTCGGCCGCTCGATCACTTCGGGATGGCGCAGGGTACGGATTACGTCGTAATACCCGGCACGCCAGTGATCCTCCATGCTCTCGCGCGAGAACTCGTAATCCTTCGCAGGTCCCTCGTAGTGTTTGGCGCGGTAGATAAGGTGTACGATGTTGTAGACCTTTCGATCGGCCGCATTCTGCAGCATCGTCGCCTCCGGACTGCGGCGGAGCTCCTCCGGCAACTTGTCAAGCAAATCGGCGGTGGCGCGGCGAAGGCGTTGTATGTTTTTGAAGGAATCAGTGCCGGCGCGGGTGCGACTGGAATATTGGATTTCCTTTTGGCGCGTCGATACCTCCGCTAAGCTGTGCGGTAGCTCGCCCCGCGCGCTCCAAAGATCGACTTGAAAGGCCAGAGTGTCGAGACGAGGCTGGTTTTCGACCACCCACTGGAGTGGCGTGTTCGAGACCAAGCCGCCATCCCAATAATGCTCGCCTTCGATCTCGACGGGGGGAAAACCGGGCGGCAGTGCGCCGCTCGCCATGATATGCTCGGGACCGATCGTGTGGGTTTTGGTATCGAAATAAGCGAAATTGCCGCTCCTCACGTTGACTGTACCAATGCTCACGCGGGTGGCGCCCGCATTAAGACGATCGAAATCGACCAGTCGTTCGAGCGTCGACCTAAGTCGGCTTGTGTCGTAGAAGCTGGTGGCGCTTGCGGTGCCGGCGGGATGCCACCAGGGTGGTGGATATCGCGGCGCGAAGAATCCTGGCGCGCCAGCAACCAACGCAAAGCCTGCATACAACTGGTTCAGCCACTGCCGCGCTGCATAGCCTTTTGGCGCGATCGTCCAATCGCGCCAGCTGCACCACGGATTGGCGGTGATACCCCTCCAGAACGCACGCAGCCTGTCGACGCGCGCTTCCGGCGCGTTTCCGGCAATGAGCGCGCAGTTGATGGCGCCGATCGAGATGCCCGCAACCCAGTTGGGATGGATGCCAGCCTCGGCCAGTGCCTCGTAGACTCCAGCCTGATAGGCGCCGAGCGCGCCGCCGCCTTGCAGCACCAGAGCCACCCATTCGAAGGGAAGACGTCGCTCGGCCCTTGTGCGACGCTGCTGGACCTGAACATTCATGGTGTTCTCCTTATGGATCCACGTTGACGAGAATGCCGACGCCACTCGATTGCGAAGATCCCTAGGACGATCACGGTGATCAGCAGTGTGGCCATGCTTTGCTCTTCAGCGGTCATTTCACGTGAAGCGGCTTCTCTCCATCGCATTGCTGATCGTGTGGCGTTTGCCGTTGCAAGGACTATCTGTCGGGTGCGGCGGCGGCCGGGCGAGGGTTGCTGCGGTCCACAAAGTTGATCGGCGATTGAGGATCATCTGACCTCTCCTTGACCCTGGTGTCCGCTTCTAGGCGCGTGCCCAAATCGCGCTTCACTCTCACCCCGCGTACGAAAGGGCTCGGCGCCCTGTGCGGAAGGCGGAGCTCAATCGTGCAGTAGATCCCGGGGCGTCAGGGCGCCGCTCGGAGGTCACTTGGCCCCCTGGTTTCGTGCCCGTCGCGAGTCACTCTCACCGCGACCTCGATAGATCAGACGGCATGGCACCCAAACAACGGACACGGTTGACTTTCGAAAACTGCACGCCCCGCATAAACTCCGCGCTAAAAAAGCAGGACGCCCGGCGCATCCTGCGGGTAACTCAAAATGTGAAAATGAAAGATACTGTCTCGCGTCGAGAGGGGCAATGGGTCGTCGGCCGTTGCGTCGGAGATGTCCTTTGATGGAGCCCGAAAGATGGAGCCCGAAAGACATATGCCATGGTCACAATTGATTTCCAGCGCAAGGCCATTTCGCGTCCGGCTTAAGTGGCGATTTCCTGGGCGCCCGCCTAATTTATCGCCTTTACGCAGCAAAGCGCTAGCCACTTGTGCTACCTGGCCCGTGACTTGCCTCATGAAAATGTCAAAGCCGAATACGACATGGACAGGACCTGCAAGCGCAAGCTTTTCCTCCAGCTCAGCAATGCGGGGCTAGTTGACCTTTTGTCATACCTTGGCCGCCCGATATTCCGAATTTTCTGCCACTCAAAGAAACGCATTGGAAGATTGCGCACTTCGTCGATCAGTCGCGGCAGCGGGCGCTGCTGGTCTCGATTGCTCGCGGCGTTCGCTATCGTTTGAGGAGGATTTATGGCCGAAACCACCTTCGACACGGCGATCGAGCGCGACCTGCAGCGGCGATATCACCAGCCGAGTGGAGTCGAGCAATTCGGCATCGAGGCGATCCCCCTGTCGAAGAAGACCGTCAAATGGTACGACCTTTTCAGTATCATCCTGAATTTTCTGGTGAACCCGGCGACGATTTTGCGCGGCGGGCTGGGGGTCGCCGCCGGGCTGTCGTTTCAAGCGTCGCTAGCGGCGGAGTTCTCCGGGATCATCGTCGCCGCATGCTTTTACGTGGTCATGGCGACGGTCGGGGTCGATTACGGCGTTCCAGGCCAAGTAGCGACCCGGGCGATTTACGGCCTGCGCGGCTCGAAGCTGATCCCGTCCTTCCTGCGCTCGATCGCTTCAACTTACTGGTTCGCGCTCCAGACGGTGATCGGGGCCACCGCGATCATCGCTGCGCTCAAGAACCTGACCGGTGGGTCGTTCTCATTGATTTGGGTAAGCGTCGGGTTCGCGATCCTGCAAGCCTTTGTCGCCGTCGTCGGATACGGCTCGCTGAAGACACTGTCGCGCCTCGCCATGCCGGTGAAACTGGCGATTTTCGCGTATTTGTTCGTCATCCTCGCCAATCAATCGGATCCGAACTTCGCGCCCAGCGCGGTCCTGTCGTTCCCTGGAAAGAACGGCTGGGACTGGGTGATCTTTGCCGCGTGGTTCAACGCTTCCGCGGCTGCTTGGCTGACGATGATCACAGACGCCGCGGATTTCTGCCGCTATTCGCGAACGCGAACCGATATGTGGGTGGGCACCTTGGCCGGTGCCGTGATCGGCACGGTCCTCGCCGGCGCCCTCGGCGCCTACGCCGTAGCGGCGACGCTTGGCACGACGGGCAACCCGTTCGTCATCATTGGCGGGATCAGCATCGGTTGGTTGACTCCCGTGCTGCTGTTGATCTTCGTCGGGCTCGATAATTGGACGATCAATGTCCTCAACCTCTACACTGGCGGTTTGTCGATCGCGAACATCTTCGAGCGCTTGGGTCGGTTCTGGGCTACATTGATCGCGAGCGTTGCCGGCTGCGTTCTGTCGGCGGTACCGGATGTGCTGAACAGTTATCTCACCTACGCGACGGTGCTCGGTAATTTCTTTTCACCGATCGCCGGTATTCTCGTATTCGACTACCTGCTGCTCAAGCGGACACGGCTTGACGTACCATCGCTGTTTCGGCTTGAGGGTCGCTACCAATACTGGAGCGGCTTCAACTTGGTCGCTGTGGTCTGGACTGTGCTCGGCTTCCTCTTCTATATGTTCGCCGTTCCGGCGACGTGGATCCCGACGGTATCGACCATCGCCTTCACCGGTGTCGGCTATATCGTGACGGCAGTGCTCGTTGCGGGCCGCTCGCGCAAGATGGCCGCGGGGAGCAGGCCGGCCGGAATTGCCGATACCTCGCTCGCGGAATAGAAGCCATCGCAAGGTTACGGTCTATGAGACGACACTCGGGCGCAAGCTGAGCCGCAGAGAGGCCACGGCCATCCCGGGTAGCCGCTGGACATCGGCGGTACCTTCGATCGTCTGGCCTTCGAGCCATTTCGCGCCAGGGGCACCGGCTGCATCAGCGC
>JASHYD010000450.1 GCA_030043175.1 Xanthobacteraceae bacterium
GAACGGCACCCCCCCGGGCCAACACTGGTTGCTCGGGGTAGGATAGGGTACGCTGGTCAGCGAAATTTCACCGTGCTCCTTCACGACGTCGGCGGCGTGCGGCTTCAAAATCGTGTTTGTGTAATCGCCGACCAGTTCGTAGATGTCGCTCACTCCGTTGCGGCGCGACCTGTTCGTTACCGGGCCAGGGCCCCCCACCGGCGGCTCGAAGTCAGGCCAGGTCAAATGGGCCCATATGCCGGAAAAATCAGGGATAGATCCGGCCCCTTGGACGTCGCGACTACGGGCTTGCCCGACGGCGGGCGCCACGTCTTGCCCTGCGGCGAACGTTGCAGCTGCCATGGCCACCGGCGTCACCAACAGAAGGAAATCCCGCCGCTGCAGATTCATGCTCCCGTCCGCCGTTTCGTGTTTCTGCTCTAGCGGGCTCTTGCACGAACTATACCGTTTGCGTGTGTGCCGGGAAGAGCGCGCATCGGCAATCAAGGGGCCTTCCTTCTCAAGTCAGGGTAGACCGATGTCTCAGAAATCTGGTTTGTCGGCCTGCGGAAGGTCGATCGTTCTGCCCACATAGTCGCGCGTGCTTTCAGCGCAGACGAATTCCGGCCAACCGCCCAGTGGGCGCCGATAAGTAATCTTGGCTGACCAGGGGGTTGTGAACACGCCCGGGTCCTCGACTGTAAACTCGAGCAGCAGTCCAGGGCCCTTGTAATTCGGGTTACGCGCGAGACCCGTGTCGGAGACCTGAACGCGAAAATTTTCTCTTTCCCCTCGGTCCTCGGATTCGTTTGCAGATTCGTAGTCAAGCAGCCGGTAGCGTTCCACAACGTGCAGCGCCTCGGTGTGCGGCGTGCCATACATATCAACCATAGCAAAGGGGCCGACCTTGATACCCACCGTATCGATCACGAGCGTGTCGCCCTCGTAATAGCCGACAGAGTCCCCATACCAGGAGGGCGTTACATGCTGCGGATGCGTGCGGTTCATATACACGTGGCGGACAGCATAATCGTTTGCGTAGAGAATCGTGACCTTGTGCTTCTGTTGCAGCATTTGCATGCCGAAATTCCAAAACACAAAGGGCACGCCGCCGGGCCAGCACTGGTTGCTGGGCGTGGGATAGGGGATCTTTTTTTTGGCAAGTTCGCCGTGCTGTTTCACCACCTCGGCCGCCTCGGGTTTCAAAATCGGGTTAGTGAAGTCGCCCACCAGTTCGGAAACGTTGCTCACGCCGCCGGGGCTCGCACCGGCCGTCGCCGCTCCATTGTAGGGAGCCAGCGTCGGGGCTGCTTCGATGGTTACGCGCGAAAGGTTCCTCACCGGCCCCGCACCGCTCAACGGCGGCTCGACATCGGGAAATGTGAGGTGGCCCCATATGCCGGAGAAATCCGGGATCGCGGCCGTGTCCTGCACACCTTTATCGACCGACCCACCCGCAGACATTGCCGCTTGCGCACTGCCAGGCGTCGCTGCGGCTAAAAACAAGAAACCGATCGATGTCAAAGCGATCATCGCTGTTGATACCATGACTCAACCCCCTGTGAATTTGCACAAAGCCATCATCATAGGTATGGCGTCCTAAGAGAATATCAGAAACGCAGTGCTAACATGGGTGACGCATCTGATTAGACAATTCTCGACCACCGACTGTGGCCGCCGAAAGACGGAGCCATTGGCCCAGGTACTCGCGCGCACGAGGTGGCACCCACGCGGGCAAGGAACGCGTCGATGTCATCAGGATCAATGCACCGAAGGTTCGCGACACTAAGAGCGGCAGCGCGATGCTGCGCTAGGGCGTGGTCATACCGCAGCGCGCCACTGAGCCCCGCGTGCTATTCACATCACGCCGGCAGCGAGCAAGGTCGCCTCGACGGTCGCGTCCCCTTAACGCAGAGATAGGCCTGCGCACGCGCCAACAAGGCACGTGCCTTATTCTCCTCGAGGATCACGAATCCGGCGCTGCTCGCGCTCAGCGAGCGCGCCAGCACAGCACCGATGCGGCCAAAACCGCAGACGACGACGTGGCCCTTAAGCTGATCGATTTGAGTTGTGATGGGCATAGCGCAGCAGCTGTGGATCTGCCTCCGCCACTCTATGCCGGCCTTCTCGGCCTGCAGGGGCTAGAGCGCGTTGTCCAGGACAAACGCGAGGTGCAGAACGTCAGCTCCTGTAGGAGGATCGGACCGATAGACGAGCAACGATGCAGCCTCCGAGTTGGTCTGAAAGTGACCCACAACAGACATCCGCGTGACCGTGCTAAAGGCAGCCCGATCGACAACATCCAGCGGCCACGCGTCTAGCCTTGCGCGTTTGCGAAAACCGAGATAGGTCTCGTACGTTCGCCAGGGAGGGAAAAATGAGATTGGCTAGACAGCCTTCGATGGCGCGTGTTTAGCTTAAACAAGGGCCACGCTTTCTCTCGCAGGCGCTAATGCAGGCGATCTATTAATGGAATTGACGGTTCCCTCGAGTGCCAGGCTTCAGGTCGGAGAGCCTCACTCGACCGCCGTCTTGTAATTTTCGGTTATCATAACTTTGGAAGCGCCCTAATTCGGTATTATTATGACGATTCCGCTCCCGTTCCATCGCGTTCGTGGCCGGGCAGATCAAGCGCCACACCAGACCGGAGGCAGCGTAATCAAGCTGGACCTCACCGCCGACGGTGCTCTTCGCCATCGGGTCGATGACCGTGCTGCCAAAGCCCTGCCGCTCCGGCCGTGAAACGGGCGGCCCATTACGCTCCGTCCAGCTCATAGTAAAGATATCGCCATCAAGCCGCCAACCCACATCGACACGACCGGCAGCCACCGAAAGCGCGCCGTATTTGCCGGCGTTGGTCGAAAGCTCGTGCAGTGCGAGGCCAATGGCTTGAGAGGCTGCTGCGTTCAGACGTAGTTTGGCGCCTTCGACAGTGATCCGAGACCCGATAAGATCCGCAAAGTGCGCGAGTTGGGCGCGCACAAGATCCTCGACATCGACTCCATGCCACTCACTCCGGATCAGCAGGTCCAGATTGGCCGCCAGCGCCTGGATACGCTCGGTGAATCGCTCGACAAAGTCTTCAGGCTCACGAGCCGCGGTCTGGCGGGCGATTGCGTGCACGAGACTGAGCATGTTCTTAGCGCGGTGACTGACCTCACGCATTAGAAGTTGAACCTGCTCCTCGTGAGCTCTTCGCTCAGTGATGTCCTGCGCCAGAGAAATGAAAAGGCGTCGTCCATCTGATTGGGCTCCCAGAGCAGAGTCAACAAAGCTCCAAAGACGATTGCGGCCGTCTCTGGTGCGGATCTGCATTTCGGCTGTATGTGCCTCGGGTTCTAACGAAATGATCTGTCGGATATGCTCCAGCACTTCGTCCGAGTGCTCCCCATATGCTCGAGTCGTCCAATCCTTGACCCAGCGCAGTTCCTGTTGCGAATAGCCGGTTTCTTTGAGCCAGCTTTGGCTGATGGCAAGGACTTGCTCCCGATCGTCGAACAACAGGACTGGCAATGGCGATTGGAGGAGTGAGGATTTGAACCGTTCCTCGCTCTTGCGTAATTCCTCTTCGGCTTGTTTGCGTGCAGAAATGTCCTCAATCACGCTGACGAAATAGTCGATTGACCCATCGCTCTTGCGCACGCAGCTGACAGTCTCCTTGCCCCAAATGATCGTGCCGTCCTTACGCAGATAGTGCTTTTCGATGTCATAGCTGTCGACCTCTCCTTTGCGCATAAGCTCGCCCTGGGCAAGATCCGCCTGGAGATCGTCCGGATAGGTCATGTCCTGGAACGACTTGGTAAGGAGCTCATCCACCGGGTAGCCAAGAATACGGCAGAGGGCTTTGTTGACCCTGAGCCACCTGCCGTCAGGTGCGACGTGTGCGATACCGACCGCCGCATTCTCGAACGTGGCTTGAAACCGCGCCTCTCTCTCGGCCGAAACGCCTGTCACGAACTGGCTGAACAGCACCGCGCCGCCGATCCTGCCGTCGGCGGTGCGCCAAGGCTTCATTGACCACTCTACCCGTTCGACCCGACCGTGCTGGCGCGGGAAAGGGTCCTCCTCGTGCCCCAGTTCCTCGCCTGCCAGCACGCGGGCATGAAGTTCCCGCCATCGCAGCGGGATGTCGGGCAAAATCTCATAATGCGAGCGGCCGATGATTTCGGCGGCAGCCTGCAGTCCGTTATCAGAAAGGAAACGGTTCGAAACAGCCAGATAACGCATCTTGTCATCGAACATGGCGATGCCGGCCGGCGCGTGCTTGATGAACAATGCAAGTTGGGCCTCGCGCTCGGCAAGACGCGCCTCTGCTCGCTTGCGCGCCGTGATGTCGCGGTTAGTCTCAAGCGCATAAGTCTCGCGTTCGCGCGCCGTGATGTCGCGATTGGTCTCAAGCGCATATGTCTCGCCGCCGTAGGATACACGGACATGTCGGCTCTCGACGATGATCGTGCGCCCGTCGCGTGTGGTATGAGTGAGTTCCCCGTACCAACTCCCCTCGCGGGCAATTTGTGCTTCGACCTCCTGCATGGGGATGGGAGAACGGGTCTGGAGCAACTCATGGCTGATCTGCCCGATAGCCTCCTCTTTCGTATAGCCGTATAATGCCTCTGCACCCCGATTCCAGTATGTGATGCCGCCGCCTATCTTCCAGGTAAAGATCGCATCATGTGACTGATCCAGCAGATCGGCTTGGCGCCGCAGCAATTCTTCAGCCCGTTTGCGCGCCGTTATCTCGCGGTTGGTCTCAAGCGTATATGGCTCGCCGTTGTAGGACACACGGACAAGCCGGCTCTCGACGATGATCGTGCGCCCGTCGCGCGTGGTATGAGTGAGTTCCCCGTACCAACTCCCCTCGCGGGCAATCTGTGCTTCGACCTCCTGCATGGGGATGGGAGAGCGGGTGCAGAGCAGCGTGTGGCTGATCTGCCCGATAGCCTTTTCTTTCGTATAGCCGTATAATGCCTCTGCACCCCGATTCCAGTATGTGATGCCGCCGCCTATCTTCCAGGTAAAGATCGCATCATGTGACTGATCCAGCAGATCGGCTTGGCGCCGCAACTGCTCCTCTACCCGCTTGCGCGCCGTGATGTCGTGGGCGATTTTTAAGGCGCTGATGACGCGACCTTCGGCATCTCGAATCGGCAAGATGGTAAGCCACACATAGATGGTCCTTCCATCCTTCGCGATTCTTTCCGACTCATAGTGCTCGGTGCGCTCGCCGCGAGCGAGCCGGGCAAGAATCATGTCCTCCTCTTGCTGACGATCGACCGGGATCAGGCGCCGGACCGACTGCCCGATCATCTCGCTGGCGGCATAGCCGAACACGCGCTCGGCCGCTTCGTTCCAACTTGTGATGGTACCGTCGAGCCTCTTGCCGACAATAGCATCCGTCGACGACGTCACGATGGCCGCAAGCTGCGCCTGCGCTTCATGGTGTTCCACGCTCATTGAATTTGCCTCATATTTTTATATTTTTCGGCTAGTGCGCTATCAGCGAGGCGGCAAAACGCCTCAACGCTTAGTGTGGCCATTTCCGCATAAGCCCCGATCGCGGTTAGGTCGACCGCTTGGGAATGGCTCGCCTGGCACCTCGATCCCGACCGCCGACTGCACGGGCTGCTCCTGCCACAGCTATCGTTGCGATTCCGATGCGGCGAAACACATGCCAGGATCGCGCAAGTGTGATCCATCGGAGCATATAATCCCCGTTTCTCCGCACTTAGCACCATACGCAGGACTAATACCGCTTCCATAGCTACTTGAATCGCTTTGAGTCGCTGGAATCGTTGAAGTTTTCAGATTTTTTCTGTGGCGCACTCGATCGCAATGTGATCCGCTCTTGACCTATCTGATTCGGGGGAAACGGATGGTCAAGTGCA
>JASHYD010000451.1 GCA_030043175.1 Xanthobacteraceae bacterium
TCAGTTGCGTAAGTACCGGTTTTATCAAGCCGGCCGCCTAGACAGAACGAGAAGGCCGCCAAGTGTCCTGAGCCCCTTTGCCCAACATCGGTGTTACCTCCGTTGGGGAGATGTGAGTGCCATCTCCTCCCCACCGCAAGCTGCTGTGGTCAAAAGCCATGGTGGTGAGGGTTGCGGAAACGGCGGGACATGATGCACAGCCAAAAAGTGAATGAATCCCGATGTTCAGCACAATTGCAGAAATTGTGTCCGATCATCATCGAAGGTGGTGTGGTGGCGCGGCGGCGTCTTGGCTGCGCCGCACGGCGCCGCTCAACCGTTCGCACCGCGGAGCGGGGAGGCTTTAAAATGGGCGCACCTCAGCGCCGATACGGACGGGGCCTGATCGATTGGCCGATTAATGAAATAACAGCCAAAATCAGTGTAAGCAGGCGGACATCTCGCTTCGCTCAATACAGGTTACGGCCCCTTCGACGGATCCCACTTGCCGGCCTTAACACAGGCCTCGATCGCCTTCTGCGTGAAGCCGTCGAGCGACATGCGGGCATCAGGTGACAGCTTGCTCACCTGCGGATCCACCTTCCAGATGTCGTTGAGCTTGCCGAGCGGGCCATTCTTATAGAGGTCGGGATGGCGCTCGGCCTGGCCATTGAGGGGATAGGTCTTGCCGTCAGCCCTGATAAAGATCGCCAAGGCGGGGGCGCACACCACCGTCACCTCCGGCACGGTGAAAGGCCACCCGGGTTCGCCGTCCGTCGACGCGATCGCGATGTCGCGGCCGCTGCAGCCCGCGAGGGCAGGACAAAGGAGCCCGCCGACGATTACGATCCCGACCGCTGCGCGATTGAGCTTCATAAAAACTCCTCGCTGGAAACCCGCGCCTTCAGTCGCGGCAGTTCGCGCTTTGCGCAATTGCACGCGACCACCAATCGGATCACATTCACCTGTTTCTCACCGTCCCGCCCGCGAATCGCCGTTGCCGACGCGGTGAAAATCCTCAAGGGGACAACGGCGAGAAAGCTATTGGCCCAGTTTCCTGCGCTTCGGCGCCGGCGGCGAGCCGAGGAGTTCGTGCCGCGAATTCCGGGATTGCAACCCTGTTCACCGATCCGGCCTTCACCAGCAAAGCTCGCTGCGAATGTGGTCAAGTCGGATTGCGCCTGAAGCACGGTGGTACCGGCAACTGTGGTTGCCGGGCGCACAGCAACGTCAATGCTGCGTCGAACCATACCCTGCTTGGCGAGAGAGCCCTTTCGCCAAGGATCGACGTAAACCGGCCCTATGGTGAGGAAGCTCGCCATGTCGGTCTCTGACTATGAGGTTTCTCCGGCGACTGGGAGCGAAAGCCGCCATTTCATTGGGGCATTGTTTACCACATCCCGTCTCCTACACCCGGCGCGGATAATCCCAAATAGCCGAGACTTGCGGAATGATTTTCTTGCTCGGCACGTTTGGAGCGATGCGCGCAGGCTGGCCACAAGGCCGCCCTACCGTTCGGGCGCGGGCCTGATCCCACCGTTAAAATGAACGATTTGTGGTTGACGCTTCCGCAGCAAGCTAGTCTCATCTGTCAAGCGGCCAGAACGAGAACGCTTCGGCTAGGGCCCCGACCCACCGAGCGGAGGGTTAGCCTGGGAAGAGGAAACGTGACCATGACGACGGCCCAAAAGCTGTTGCGCGGACTGACGACTGCTGGGGCTGGAGACTCAACAACGTGAGGCAGGATCCGCAGCGCTGCGGCAAGGCGTAAGGCCTCTGGCAGACCTCGCGACACGGTTGCGATCGCGCGTCCAGGAGCGAGGAGCGAAGTTTCCACACAAACGGACTCCTCAGTTGGGATAAAGATTGGCCGTCCGAGAACAAAGAGGTGCCATCCATGCGTAAGATCGGCTCCTTGAGTCTGATGACAGGCGCCAGCATCGTTGCGGTGACGGCCGGCGCGCTGCTTGCGGACTCCCACGACAAGGGCGGCCACGCGACCAAGGAGGCGACAGAGGCAGCGCCAGCGGGCAGCGCGCCCATTCCGGACCGTCCTGACTGGAATTGGGACGTTCGCCCGGTCCTGTCGCACAACTGCTTCTCCTGTCACGGCCAAGCCACGCAGAAAGCGGGTCTGCGTCTCGACCTCCAGGACGCGGCCTACGGCCCGATCCCGCAGGACACCAACAAACGCGCCATCGTGCCGGGCAACCTGCGTAAGAGCGAGCTCTACAAGCGCATCATTTCCGCCGACCCGGACTACAAGATGCCGCCCAAGGATGCGCACAAGACCCTGTCGGCCCGCGAGGTGGCGGTGATCGAGCGCTGGATCGCGCAGGGCGCGCAATACAAGCAGCACTGGGCCTACATCACGCCTGCGATCGTGAAGCCCAACCAGACCCAGTGGGATAGCCAGGCAGTCAACGAGATCGACCGCTACGTCTATGCCAGGCTCGCCAAGGAGGGGCTGTCGCCGTCGCCCGAAGCTGACCGCGAGACCCTGATCAACCGCGTCACCCTCGACCTGACCGGCCTGCCGCCGTCGCTTGAGGAGGTCGACGCGTTCGTGAACGACAACGACCCGAACGCTTACGAGAAGCTCATCGACCGCCTGCTGGCCTCGATCGAATACGCCGAGCGTCAGACCAACATCTGGCTCGACGCCGCGCGCTACGCCGACAGCCGCGGCGGCCTGAACGACAATGAACGCCCGATCTCCTACCCCTACCGCGACTGGGTGATCGGCGCGTTCCACCGCAACATGCCTTACGATCAGTTCGCCACTTGGCAGCTCGCCGGCGACCAGCTTCAGAACCCGACCCGCGAGCAGCTTCTGGCTACCGCCTTCCTCAAGGCCGGCCGTCAGGACTCCGAAGGAGGATCGATCGACGAAGAGTTCCGCACCAACTACGTCCACGAGCGCACCGAGCTGGTCGGCAAGGACTTCCTCGGCCTGACCGTTGGCTGCGCCAAGTGTCACGACCACAAGTACGACGTCATCGCGCAGGCCGATTACTATGCGCTGGCCGGCTTTTTCAACCAGATGGACGAGCGCGGCTTCGCCTCGTCGAGCCGCGGCACGCCGCGGGGCGCGACCCTGGAATGGCCGACCCCCTTGCAGTCCAAGAAGCTCGCTGAGGCTCACGCCGTCACCGTGGCCAAGGAAACGGCCTATCAGAACGCGTTGGGCGCCGCGCAGCAGAAGGCCTCTGCGGCCATCACCGCGATGCCAGACGCAGAACGCGTTGATTTCCTCGAGGCGTCGATCAAGGCCGACACCCAGGCCTACTATCCTTTGGATAACGGCTACGCCGGCGACTTCTCGTCCCTGTACCTGGAGGTGCAAGAGCTGCCGCTCGGCGTTCCGGTCGAAGGCGAGAAGAACCCGTTCGACGGCCTGACACGCGCGCAGGCGATAGCTTTGTTACAGAAGCAGATCCTGGAAGACGTCCGGGCCGGCAAGCCCACTCCGATGATCGGCGGCGGACAGACCGCGGCCGGCGCCCCGAACCGGCCCGGCTCCGAGATGCCGGGCGCCGCCCAGAAACCTGGTGAGGGCAGGCCTGCTCCCGCCGCCGCCAAGCCCGGCAGCGCGGGTGGCGGTCCCGACGAGATCGCTCTGCGTAACGAGGGCACCGGTACGGCCGGCGAGCCCGGCCCGGTCAAGACGTCCCTGGGCGATGGGGCCAGCAAGCCAGGTGCCCCCCAGACCAAGGGCTCGGCCGAATTCGGCGCCCCCGGTGCCAGGAGGAGGCAGCCGTCGGCCTTCGGCCGTCGCGCCACCATGGCGAACGACTTGACGGCCATGAACACCGACCCGGACCTGCCAAATCTTGCGGCCCGTGAGGTCGACTGGGCCATGGAGCAGCTTATCGCCCGCGGCTACACCGACGACCGGCTGGGTGACCCGCAACGTATCTCCAAGCGCCAGCTGCAGCAGTGGGTCCACCCCGAGGCGCTGCAATGGACCGACTCCGGCCTCGGCGACGGCAAGAAGGCATTCGTCAGCAACGTGAAGTTTGTGCCCGGCCATAAGGGTCAAGGGATCGAGCTGCATGATTCAGTATTCTCCGCCGATAAGTCCGTCGGTATGTTCGAGCGCACCCAGCCTTACAGCCTGGACTTCTGGCTGAAGCTCAGAACCGAGCCCTACGCCGACGCCACCCGGCCCAACGGCCCGTCGGCCTCAGTGCTTTACAACAACGGTGGCATCGAAGGTCAGGGCTATGAACTGAGCATGGCCAACGGCAAGCTGTCGTACAGCATCACGCACCTCGCCCCGAGCGAGATGCTGCAGGTTTCCACGAAGGAAGACATTCCGACCGGCCGCTGGGTGCACATCACTTCGACCTATGACGGCAACTCCAAAGCCGAAGGCATGCACCTTTATGTCGACGGCAAGGAGCGGCCCGTCCGGATCGACCACAACCGGCTGTCCCGCTCGTCCATCCCGCGCGGCGTCAACAGCGAGTTCGGCAGCTATTTCGGCCTGGCCACGGGGGTCAACTTCAATCGTCCGGAGCTGGTCGACGCGGCGCTCGACGAGCTGCGCGTCATCACCCGCGCGTTGACGCCGCTGCAAGTCGCCTATCTCCAGGATCCGAAGGCGGCGCTGGCCATACCGCGGCAGGAGGCGCTCGCGGACATCGCCTTGATTTCAGCCCGCAAGGACCCCGCGGTGGGAAAGGTGTGGCAGGAGCTGACCGACGCGCGCCTTAATGAGCAACGCGTCGAAACGCCGATCTATCGTATCATGATCGCCGGCGACCAGCCGATCCCCCGCAAGAACTACGTGCTCGACCGCGGCGTCTACAATTCCTACCGACAAGAGGTGCCGGCGCAGGCGCTCCCGCGGGTGTT
>JASHYD010000452.1 GCA_030043175.1 Xanthobacteraceae bacterium
GGGCCGCGGATCGAGCCGGCGGATATGGTCAATCGCCTTTTGTATGGCGTCGAGGGAGCCCGATGAAGAGGTCTGCGCGGTCGCCACCCAGAACCGCTCGACCTCCCGCTGATAGCCTTCCAGCCGATGGCCAAAATAAGCGGCCTCGTCGAGGTCGCCTTTAGGGTAGACGAAAACCGGCAGATAGCGGCTGACCCCCATGGCATCCATGTAGTCAAAGAAGAGAGCGCGGTGGCCGCCGAGCAGGTATTGCACATTGTGTTTGGACGTCGCGACAAGCACGTCGAGCCCGGACTCGTCCATCAGACGATCGAGCCGGCCGGCATCAAACGGGACGTGCGAGCCGAGATGCGACGGCTTAGCTGTTGTGAGCATATTCATCGCTCCTCTGGCGCGTCGTGGCGCACGGCGTGCTGTCAGGCGGCACAGCGCAATCCGCCAATCGGCGGCGTAACACGCTTCGTCATTGCGCCTACTCGCTGCGCGGCGGTTTCAGCCGACCCAGCCTATCCACAGTAGTTAAGGCGGAAACGAGACAGGGTCCAATATGTTTCTAATCCCCGTTCAAAACAAGTGAATGGCCTCGCCGGGGAGCGGACCATCCGACCGCGTTACGGTCCGTGCCCGAAGCGACGGGGACGACCGGACCCGGCTTTCTGCGGCAATGGCACTCATCTCAAGCTTTTGTTGCGGTGGTCATCGACCAGCTCCGCGCTCCCGTTGCCGAAGCAGCTGAACCGCGTACAATGTGTTTAGCCAATCAACCGCCGGACGTTTGCCCATGAGCAATTTCTTTGAGGACGCGCTGACGGGCCGGGTCGAGGAGATCATAGACGCCTGTACGCGGTGCGGGAAATGCGTGGAGGTCTGCCCGGTCAGGACGCCGGCCGGCGTGACGGCTTCGGCGCATGAGGTGGTCTCCGGTGTGATCGATATCCTGCGCAACGGCGACGGCCCCGAAGCATCGCGGCGTTGGGCATCCACTTGCATGCTCACCGGAGATTGCATCGCTGCCTGCGATTACGGCGTCAATCCGCGGTTGATGCTCACAATGGCCCGTTTGGCGATGGCCAAGGCAGAGACCGAGCCGCGCGAGCAGCGCCGGCGCGGCGTGGAGGCCTTTCGCAAGCTCAGCCGTGATGTCACGGTCGAGTCGCGCATGCAGCTTGAGGATGACCTTTTGGCGCGGCTCGGCCAGAACACCGCTGCGGCCGAGGGCGTGCACGCAAACGCAGCGCCGACGCCGGATTTCGTGTTCTATACCGGATGTAATTTATTAAAGACGCCGCATATCGCACTGTTGGCGCTCGATATCATGGATGCACTTGGCGTGCGCTATCAGGTCATGGGCGGGCCGACCCACTGCTGCGGCATCGGCCAGTTGCGGACCGGAGACACAGCGGTTTCCGCCAACATGGCGGAAACCACCCTCAAGAAGCTCGCCCGTTGCGGGCAGGTGCTGACGTGGTGCGCAAGCTGTCAGGTCCAATTCACCGAAGTGATGCTGCCGGCCTATGAACGGCAGGTCGGCGGCCGTCCCTTCGAGATGACGCCGTTCATGCGTTATCTCGTAAGCCGCCTCGACGACTTGCAACCTTTATTGCGCCTGCCGGTGCCGATGCGCGTGGCGCTGCACCGTCATCCAGGCCTTCCGGGTGTGGTCGAAGCCGCCGTCGCCCTCCTCACCGCCGTACCGGGCATCGAGCTTGTCGATCTCGGCCAGCCCGCAGTCGGGCTGATGAGTAATGCGCTGCGGACGTTGCCGGAATTCAAAAAGAAGCTTCAGCTTGCTGAACTCGAAGCTGCGCGCGACGCCGGCATCGATGCGCTGGTCGCCGTGTACCACGTCGATCACCGCGAGCTATGCGCCCATGAGCGCGACTGGCCATTCCGGATCATCAATGTGCTTGAGGTGGTGGGCGCTAGCATGGGCATTGCCTACCCGGACCACTACAAGCGGCTAAAGCTGCTCCAAGACGTCGAGCTCATGATGGCGGACTGCCGCGATCTTCTCGCCCATCACGGGATCACCGAAGAAGCCGCACGGGCCTCCATCAGGGCCATGCTCGACGAGCAGCCACTGCCGCTTCAGCACCGGCTACAATAAACGACCGCTTGATACACCTTGACGAAACGCCTGAGGAGCGACCATGCCGTCGATCGCAGCAGCCGGAAAACAGCGATATTTCCCTTCGCGCGTTGCGGCCTTGAGCGGCCCCCTGCAGGTGCGCCGCATCCTGCCGGCCGCGGCTGCGGTCGCCTTGCTCGTTTTTCTGCCAAGCGCCGGCGGCCAGCCTCTGACCAATCCGAGCTACACGCGTGAGCAGGCCGTACGCGGCAAGGCCGTCTATCCGGTCGCGTGCGCCTCCTGCCATGGCGCGAACCTCGACAACGGTGAGTCCGCGCCGCCCCTCAAGGGCGTCAGGTTCCGGCAGCGCTGGGGCCGGCAGTCGGTCGAGGCAATCTTCACCTATATCGGCAGCAAAATGCCGCCGGCACGGCCCGGCTCGCTCGGCGACGCCGCGACCGCAGCACTCGTTGCCTATCTGCTTCAGGAAAATGCCCTGCAGCCCGGCTCGGAAGAGCTGCCCGCCGATCCGGTCGCACTGCGGGCGATGCTGTTCCCGTCGAGTTCTGCCAATGCCGGTAACGGTCTGACGGCCGGGATCAGTTTGCCGCCGCCACCCGCCCGCGGCAATCCGCTCGACAAGATTACGCCGGTCACCGACGCGATGCTGGCCCGCGTGCCCGATGGCGACTGGCTGACCTGGCGGCGCGGCCACGACTCCACCGGTTTTTCACCGCTCAAGGCAATCACCAAGGACAATGTGCGCCACCTGCGATCCGCTTGGTCGTGGTCGTTGCCAAACGGGCCGAACGAGGCGACGCCGCTGGTTCATGACGGCGTGCTGTTCGTACACGCCTTCGGCGATCAGGTGCAGGCACTCGATGCCGCCACGGGAGACCTGTTGTGGCAATATTCGCGGCGGCTGCCGCGCGAGGCGGTGCCATCGGTCAAGCGCGCCATCGCAATCTATGGCGACCGGCTCTACGTGCCGACTTCCGACGTGCATGTGGTAGCGCTCGACGTCAAAACCGGCAATGTGCTGTGGGATCAGGAGATCGCCGAGCGCAAGGACGGCTTTGCCCTGACCGGCGGGCCACTGGTTGCCAAGGGCAAGGTGATGGTGGGCACCACCGGCCGCGCGCCCGGCGGCAATATGATCGTTGCCCTTGATGCGGCGACCGGCAAGGAGGCGTGGCGATTCCATGCGATCGCGCGTCCGGGCGAGCCAGGCGGCAACAGTTGGAACGGCATGCCGCTCGACAAGCGCAACGGCGCCTCGGTGTGGATTCCCGGTAGCTACGATGCCGACCTCAACCTGGCGTTTTTCGGGCCGGCGCAGACTTACGACACCGCGCCGCTGCGAAACCCGAGCGGCGAGCCAGGCACCACCAATGACGCGCTCTACACGGATTCCACGGTGGCGCTCGATCCCGACACTGGAAAGCTGGTCTGGCACTTCCAGCACCAAAACAATGATCAGTGGGATTTCGATTGGGCCTTCGAGCGGGCACTCATCAAGCTGCCGCTGTTCGGCGAGAGCCGCACCGTGGTGGTGACCGGCGGTAAGCAGGCGATCTTCGACACGCTCGACGCCGCGAACGGCCTCTACGCAGCCTCGTTCGATCTCGGCCTGCAGAATGTCGTGACCTCGATCGATCCGAAGACCGGCGCAAAAAAAATCGATCTCAGGCTGGTGCCGGGCGACGGCGAGGCCAAGTTCGTGTGTCCGCACGCGGGCGGCGCGCGGTCATGGCTGCCGACCTCCTACGATCCCGCCACCAGGCTCGTCTATATCCCGCTGGTGGAGTCTTGCATGGACCTGACGCCCGTGCCGGCCGGCGAACGGGGCAGCCTCTCAACCGGCGTGCGCTGGACGCTGCGTCCGCGCCCCGACAGCGACGGCCGCTACGGCCGCCTCCAGGCAGTCAATATCGAGACCAGGCAGGTCGCCTGGGTGACGCGCCAGCGCGCGCCGCAGACGACCGGCGTGCTGGCAACCGCCGGCGGCGTGGTGTTCGCGGGAGCGCTCGACCGCGTGTTCTCAGCCTACGATTCCGCGACCGGCGCGCAACTGTGGAAGACGCGGCTCAACGACGTGCCGAACTCCTCACCGATCAGCTACATGGTCGATGGCAAGCAATACATTGCCCTCACGGTGGGCAATGGCGGCGCCCAGGCAACGACCTTCCCGGCGCTGGTGCCCGAAATCCAGAATCCGCCCGACCGAGGTGCGGCGCTTTGGGTCTTCGACCTGGCGGAGTGAAAGCACACGCGGGTTAAGGACCGGCGCGTTGTTGGCTTAGATTACCAACCGCCGGTCACTTTCGCCACGCCAGGGATCGCATACAATCGGACGATCTCGCCAGCGACAAGCCTGTTTCGGTCCACGCTGTGCCTACTGCCCGACGGCGCCCGCGAATTTCGCCACTTGCGCCCATTTTTCGATGTCATTGCGCAAGAAGACGTCAAGCTCTGCGGGGGTCATCTTCATGGGAGTCGCCCCCTGGCGGTCCCACGCATCGACGATCTCCGGGCGGGAGATGGTGTCGTTGACGGCCGCGTTGAGCTTGTCGACGATTGCCTTCGGCGTGCCCGCCGGCGCCATCAGGCCAAGCCAAATGGTCGCCTCGAAGCCGGGCACGCCCGCCTCCGCGATGGTCGGGACATCGGGCAGCACCTTGGACCGCGTGGTTGCCGTGGTGCCCAGCGCACGCACCTGGCCGGCTTGGACGTTTGGCGCCATGACGGTGATGGCGTCGAACATCATCTCGATATGCCCGCCGATGACGGCGTTACGGGCATCGCCCGCCGCCCGGTGCGGCACATGGACGATGTTGGTGCCGGTCATCTTCTTGAACAGTTCGGCGGCCAGGTGGTAGGGCGTGCCGGTGCCCGCCGAGGCATAATTGAGCGCGCCGGGCTTGGCCTTGGCGAGCGCAATCAGCTCCTTAAGGTTTTTGGCCGGCAGCGAAGGATGGACCACGAGGACGAGCTCGGAATAGTTAAGCGCCGCGACGGGCACGAAGTCGCGCATCAGTACGTAGGGCCGGTGCGGGTAGAGCGTCTCGTCGGCGGTAAGCGAGTTCGAAATGGTGAGCAGGGTGTAGCCGTCAGGTGCAGATTTTGCGACGGCGTCGGCGCCGATGACCGACGCCGCCCCGGGACGATTTTCTACCACCACCGATTCTTTGAGGATGTCCCCCAGGAACTGGGCGAGCTGGCGACTGAACACGTCGCCAGGGCCGCCGGCCCCAAAGGGCGCGATAATTTTGATCGGACGGTTCGGATAATCGGTTTGGGCCATTGCCGGCGCAGTGATCGCCGCAAGACCTGCAGCGAACGACGCAGCGAGGGCAAGGTTGCCAACATAGCACATGGCTGTTCCTCCGCACCTGGTTTTCATTCCGCCGCGTGGCGGCCCTTTGCGTCGCCATCCGGCGCGGCATTTTGCCTGGCCTTTTTCACCGAACGGAAGACGCCGACCAACCTGCTGAGAGAGATGTGCCGGCCAAGACCAAAATTGCCGTAAGGGTCCACTGGCGCATCTGATCTCGTGCAATGCAACAGAGGGCCGCCTCCTGCGGCCGGAGTTGGCCGCGCACAATCCCCGGGAGCTGTCAGCACCCGGCAATTTTACCGCCGGCTGTCAGAGGGTGCTCAAGACGGATTATCGCAGCGAAGGCCTGCCGCCACAATCGCCATCAATCCTGCAGCGCGGATTGAGCGCAGCCAATTCCGGGGCCCCCCGAAGCCAGCCGCCCGGTTCGCTTTCTCTCACCCGGGCTGCGGGTCGGAACAGATCTCAGATCACTTCCTGCGTTTTATCATCCGTCTCGCCGAAACGGCGCATCGTCGCGGGCCGCGTGCCTTCGTAGAGTCGGTCGAGCCCAGCCGCGATCTTTGCGTTTTCGCGTTCGAACAGGCTGTTGCCGTCAAGGTCGCTCTCGACGATGAACGGACCGAATTTTTCGACATCGAGCACCCACACGGCCTGGGCAATACCCAGCTCCTTGAGCCAGTACACCTCAGCAACGCGCCTGATGCCGCGGCCCAGGAGGGCGCCCGTGCCGTAGCCGACGGTGGTCAGATAGATCGCCTCATTCGGGACGAAATGCGCGCGGTAGACGTCCGAGGTCATGCCGCCCTTGCCGATGATAATGTTGCAGCCGCTGATCCGGAACCAGTCGCCGAGCCACTTGGCGAAGCGGAACGACGCGGTCGCCGTGACGGCGCTGACCGCATAGGTGCCATTGGGCCTCGCAGCCGCCGCCGGCGAGCAGTGAAAATTGGCGGCGCCAAGCGTCTGT
Source organism: Xanthobacteraceae bacterium (assembly GCA_030043175.1). The sequence goes on from JASHYD010000452.1 coordinate 6,376, forward strand.
TTGCTGGCCGGCATGCCGGCGCCGTCGTCGATCGCATGCTGGTAGACGCGTTCGCGGGCCGTGAACACGCGCCCCGTCAGGTAGACGACGGTGCCGATCGCAAGCTTGCGCAGATCGGAGGTGGCGGCCGGAAGATCAAGGTGCGCGGTGAGAATTTCGCTCATATCTTCACTCCGCTGCGGCGGCAGCCGGCGCCGGCCACTCGACGGTGGATCGCCGCATGTAGTCGGTGAACCACATCGGGTCAGTACGGAATTCCGCAGTGCCGTCCCGGAAAATCCGCGCGCAAGCGCGCCGCGACGACAGGCAGAACATATGCACGCTCATCGGCATCCCGCCGGTGTGGCAATAGCCCACCTCGATGTGGCAGTCGATGACCATGGAGGTGCCAACGAAGCCCATGGCGCCCATGCCGATCGCGTTGCCAAGTTCGATGAATTGCTCCTCGATGGCGGCGATGCCGGGGTCCGGGTTGCGGTCGCCGACCACGCGCAGGCAGGCGGCCTGCTTGCCGAGCACTGAGCAGATGTCTTTGGAGCCCCCGAGTCCGATCCCTACGATCGCCGGCTGGCAGGCGAGGCCGCGCTTGCCGAACTGGATCAGCGTGTCAAGGTAGAAGCGCTTGATGCCCTCGAGACCGTCGGCCGGGAACAGCATACGATAATCGGTGCCGAACAACCCGCCCTTGTGTACCGTGATGAGGTCGATCCAGTCGCCGTCTGGGTGGAAGGCATATTCGATTTCGGGCGCCCCGATGCCGCAGTTGTTGTCATGATCGACGCGCCAGAGCGGATGCACGCGATTGGGCCGCAGCGGCACATTGCGGGTGGCATTTGCGGTCGCGCGCCGCAGCGCCGCTTCGAGCGCAACCGGCCCGCCTTCGACGCGAGCCTCGTTGCCGAATTTGACGTACCAGCGCGGCACGCCGGTATCGCCGCACATGGCGCGGCGGTCGTGCTTGGCGGCCTCGTAGTTTTCCAGCATGGCCCTGATGACAAACGCCGAGAGGTCGCCTTTCTCGATGTCGGCGGCGCGGCGCAGCCCGGCGAGATAGTCGTCCGGGATCTCGATGGCGGCCTTCGCCATCAGTTCCTCCGCCGTATGTTGCAGCGATGACAGGGGAATCATGGATTGTCTCCAATGCAGCCCTGTTCTCGCTTTGGCAGCGGGGTGGGTTGACCGCAAGGGGCTGGGCTACAAATATCATGCCTGACGGAGCATTAAGGAGCGATCATGGACGCCAAGCCCCACGCCGTCACCCATACCGACGAGGAATGGCGACGGCTACTCACCCCGGAGCAATACCGGATCATGCGCCAGCACGGCACCGAGCCGCCCGGGAGCTGCGCGCTCAATTACGAAAAACGTCGCGGCGCCTTCATGTGCGCCGGGTGCGGCCAGACCCTGTTCGCGTCACACAAGAAATTTGATAGCGGCACGGGCTGGCCGAGCTTCAACGATCCCGAGGAAGGCGCGATCGAAACCTCCAACGACACGAGCTACGGGATGACCCGCACCGAAGTCCACTGCAGCCGGTGCGGCAGCCATCTCGGCCATGTCTTTGATGATGGCCCGCCGCCGACCCATTTGCGGTATTGCATCAACGGGATTGCGATGAATTTTCAGCCGGATAACGAGTAGACGGATGCGCTAGCGGCATTCGCCAACATGCTCGCCCTCAATCGAAACGGTCGTATTGGCGACCTCCCTGCCCGCCATCGCGCCCTTCGACACGATCGTCGCCGAATAGTGCTTGGGCGTGTCGAAAGTGAAGTCGCCGGCCACGTCCATATCCAATTGGCCCGTGCACCGCATACGCCACCGCAACGCTGTTGCGCTTGAATTGAATTCCACCCGCTCACAACCGGAATTCACGGTGCGGTATTCCGGCGAGAAGGTTGCCGCCGTATCAGCGGCCTGTTCGGGCGACAGGCAGCGCGTCCGGGTCTGAGGCGGCGTCTTATTGCCGTTCATAACGATGGTCTCGGTGAGTTTCCACTCGCCGGGCGCAATGCCGTCGGCGGCCGCCGGGCGCGACATCAGGCAACCCAGCGCAAAACAAGCCATCAGGCCTGCCGCTCGGCACTGACGGGAAGCGCGAGACCGCGCAGGCTGCGGGCGACTGCAGTACCACATGAAAATGACCACCAGCGATGTTTTCGTCGACGTCGCAACCCTAGCGCGCCCCGCCTGCGAAAGCCAGCGCGGCGACAACATCGGGACTGGGTCGATTTTATACCGGAGAAAGACAGCGCCCGCCGCACGACACGACGGGCGCCTCTGAGGCAGGCGTGAGGCCCGCTCACATCGGAATTGTGCGAGGACGCATTTTATCGACATTCCTTGCGTTGCGTACCGTGGAACGGACACGCCATAACCCGCTGGCTGACCGTTACACGGCGCTCGGCCGCCGAGATGACGCGCGGCAAACTCACCGACGGTGACTTCCCCACGGTGACGATGAAGGCAAAGGTCGAGCACGTTGTGCCGCTATCGGCCAATACCCTGTGCTTTATCGAGGCCCTCACCCGGCGCCACCCGCGTGTGTTCACCCACAGCGGGGCCGGGCCGCGCCAACAATTTCGCCGAGGAAAGGAGCGCCTCGACCAGCTCAGCGGCGTGAGCGGGCACCTCCATGATTAGCGGCGCACTACGCGGAC
>JASHYD010000453.1 GCA_030043175.1 Xanthobacteraceae bacterium
TGTGCATGGACGTGGTGATGCGCTGAGACAGCACGCCCGATTTCGCCATATAGTGGATGCGCTCAATCTTGACGTCCTCGAAATACGGCCAGTTGGGCGACTGATAGCCGAACCGGTGGGACAGGTTGTAGAACTTAAGTCCCATCGCGTTGTCGACGTTGTCCTCGAATGCCACGCCCCTGATGGTCTTGGTCAAAGTTGCCTCCCCGCTGCGGCGCCCTACCGACCGTAAAGCTTTTCCATTCCGCAAGATCAATAGCGCTGATTTTTGGCAGCTCGCAAGGGCTGGGCAGTACAAGTGCAGCCCCGACGGAGCGCGAGGACATCCGGGCTACCAGCGCTTGCCGCAAGGTTTGCCCGCCCGCATCCCTCAGGCAGGCGGCCGCCCCCAAGGTGGCCCTTCAGCGCCCACCGTGGTCGGGGATGTCAGAGCCTTGCCAGAACGTCGGCCATTCGCTCAATCACCGCATCCACGTCCTCAAGCGTCGTCGCCAGGCCGAAGCCGAACCGCATCCTGTCGCCGCGATGGTCGGCATGAACGTCGGCGGCGGCGAGCGCTGCTTCGATCGCGCCGGCATGCGGCGCATGGAACGAAAGAAAGTTGCCATGAGCGGCGCCGTGGCCGAACGGTGTGACAAGGTCGGCGCGGTTCAGACACTTCAGGCCGAGCGGCTCAAGATGCTGCAGGAAGTGCCCCATCAGGGCGGTCGCGTGAGCGTGCACCTTTTCTATGCCAAGGCCGTTCGCGGCCATCCAAGACAGCACCGCGCGCTGCCGATAGATGCCGACGGGATCAAAAGTCGCACCCAGGAAGCGCGCACCGCTGGTAGGATAACCGACGGTGCGTCCCGGCGGGGCCGCAAGCGCGCCGAATTCGGCGAACCAGCCCGTGTCGCGCGGCCGAGGACCGTAGCCTGCCGGACAATGCAGGAAGCAAATGCCCTCCCCTGCCATGGCGTATTTGTATCCACCGGCGAGGTAGAACACCCGGCCGGCGACGTTCGACAGGTCGGTCGGGCGTGCCATGAACCCGTGATAGCCATCGATAACGATGAAGGTTTCGCCGTCTGGCACCGCGGCCGCGAGAGCCTCGAGCGGCCCGCTGGTTGCGGCGCTGGTATAGAAGACCTGAGACACGAACACGAGGTCATACCCACCCGTCGCGGCCGCTTCCTGAAAGCGCGCCGGGAAAGTTGCGGATGGCTCGGCGGCGATGCGGGTGCAAATCGCCCTGCCGTCTTCCTCAAGACGAGCGATCTGGCGCTGGAAGGTATGGAACTCGGCGTCGGTCGACAGGATGCGTACCGCACGGTCAGACGGAAAACAGGAGAGGATCCGGCGCAGAAATTCGTGTGTGTTGGGCGCTATCGCGATGGTGGATGGATCAGGTAGGTTGAGGATCGCAGCGATCCCCTCCTGGAGCGAAGGAAGCAGCTCGCCGAACACGCGGCCCCATTTGTCGCCGGCGAGCCGCGCCGCATCCTCCCAACACCGCATTTGGGCGTCGTACGTAACGTCCGGCCACTCGTGGTGACTGTGCGCGGCTAGGTTGATGCGTTTCGCGTTCGCGCCGCGAAAGCGGGAGAAGTCGGCGCGGAGATCGAGGACGTGCGTGGATCGCAAGATTTCTCCTCGCTTTCGGCGGCTTGACTCTCATCGACTCGCGTAAACGAATCCGAGGCGCCGTTTTACGTCCACCGGCAGTTCCGGGAGCGCTGATCGGGGAATCAGGAATGTTGACAGCTCAAACAGGTCGCCAAACACACGATGACGCTCGGCGGTGCTGCGCAGATAGGCGTGCCCTGATGAACCACCGGTTCCGATTTTGCGTCCGATCATACGCTCGACCATTAAGGCATGGCGGTAGCGCCAGAACGTGAGGGTCTCGTCGATGTCCATGAGCAGCGAGAGAAGCCGGAAAGGCTGCTGCACAGCTGGCATTTCGCGGTAGACCGTAATGAAGAGGGCTGCCTGCAAGGCTCTCGGCGAAAGGCGCCATGCCTCGCGGCTTGCGTCTGGTTCGAAGATGCGCGCGAATGCCGCAAGGGCTTTGTCTATTCCGCTTGTCTCCCGCTCTCGACGCTCGGCGGGGAGCACCGAATCCGCCTTGATGGTTTCGACATCCGCGGACAGGTGCCTTACCACCGCGGCACGATAAGCCGTGCGGAAAGGCTCCCCGCTCCAGTCCAGGAACGGTGTACGCGCAAGCCATGTGTCGAGCAGCCCGAAGATCGTGTGGTGTGTGCGCGCTGCCGCGAGCTTTTGCCGATCGGCGGCTGAAAGGCGTTTGTCGACCGCCTCGCCCGCAAGCGGGATGCGCGTGCCTTCAGGCAAGCCGAGGCGTGTCTCGATTAATCGGAACTGGAGCGATTGGAAGCCTGACGCGGGGAAAAGGTAGTCGCGAAAGTCGAGGAAATCTGCCGGCGTCATGGTCTCGAGCACATCGAGCTGGGCGACCAGCAGCTTCAGTATTTCATGAACCCGAGCGAGCGAATGCACGATGCGCGCCAGCGCCTCATCGTCCACCGGATTAGCTGAAAAGTCCTGCTCAATGCGATCGAACTCGTGCAGAACCTGTTTGAACCATAGCTCGTAAGCTTGGTGGACGACGATGAACAGCATTTCATCGTGCACCGGCGCCCCGTGCCTCGAACTTTCAGGCGCCTGCGAGGACAGCAGTCGGTCGAGCTTAAGATAATCCCCATAGTAGACGGGAGGACGCGTCATTTAAGCCACATGGCAATGGTGGTCGAAGTTCTCAACCAAGCCGTCCTGCCGGGGTGTTGGAGATGCGCCTGGACGTCTCATCGAGTTTGCTGTGCCTGACGCCGTAGACCCCATAGATCGCGAGGCCGACCACCAGCCACACCACAAAACGTACCCAGGTATCCAAGGGTAACCCGAGCATCAGAAACAATGACGAAGCCGCTCCGGCCGGCGCGACGAGATAGACGGCAGGCGTCGCGAAGGGGCGCCCAAGGTCGGGCTGGATGACGCGAAGGGCGAGCACGCCAAGGCAGACGATGGCGAACGCGAACAGCGTGCCGATGCTGACAAGTTCGCCGACAAGCCCGATTGGCAGCGAGGCGGCAAGCAGAGTCACGACGAACCCGGTTACGATCGTGGTAACGTAGGGCGTTCGAAACCGCGGATGTACCCGGGCTGCGACCGCCGGCAGCAGACCGTCACGTGCCATCGAGTAGAAGATGCGCGGCTGACCGAGCAGCATGACCAGAATGACCGAGGTCAGCCCGAGAACCGCACCCAGCTTGATGATCGGCCCCAGCCACCCCATTCCGATCGCATCGATGCCGACCGCTATAGGATCGGGGACATTGAGCTTGTCAAAAGGAACGATGCCGGTGAGGACTAACCCCACCAACATTTAGAGGACGGTGCAAATGGCCAGCGATCCGAGAATGCCGACGGGCATATCATGCTTGGGGTCCTTTGCTTCCTGCGCGGCCGTCGACACGGCATCGAACCCGATATAGGCAAAGAAGACCACGGCCGCCCCGCGCACGATCCCGCTCCAGCCATACTGACCGGGACCAATATTGGGCGGCACAAAGGCGCCTGACGGGTTGCTCGCCGTCACCCAATTCTGCGTGCTGATGAACCAAACGCCCGTCATGATGAAGATCACCACGATCGCGACCTTGATCACGACGATGACGCTGTTGAACCGAGCCGACTCGCGCACGCCGACAACCAGGAGCGCGGAAATTGCAGCGACCACCAAAGCGGCCGGCACGTTGAGGACTGCTCCGGTCAGGTGCCACGCTCCGCTCGCGCCGTCATATGCGAGAGGGGAGCCGGCGTACGCGTCGGGCACCACGATCCCCAAATCCTTGAGAAAGCTGACGACATAACCCGACCACCCGATCGCGACGGTGGTTGCGCCGAGCGCATATTCCAGGATCAGATCCCAGCCAATGATCCACGCGATGAACTCGCCCATGGTCGCGTAAGCATAGGTATATGCGCTGCCCGCTATTGGTACCGTTGAAGCCATTTCGGCGTAGCACAGGCCGGCAAAGGCGCACGCGACAGCGCCCAACGCGAATGACAGGGTGATTGCCGGTCCCGCGTTCGCGGCAGCCGCATGTCCGGTCAGCACGAAGATTCCGGCGCCGATGATGGCGCCAATTCCAAGGCTCACAAGGTCGGTGCCCGACAGGGTCCGTTTGAGGGGCACGCCGCCGTGCGTTGTCAGTGTTTGAACGTCTCTTTCCTGCGCCTCAGCCTCAAGGACCGAGATCGGCTTGCGTGCCCAGAAATTCGCCATAGCGATAGTCCCCTGCGAGACATGACCAAACGCCGCACCTTGACCCAGCGTCAATGCGCGCCGCCGCAAGAATAACCCAGGAACCTGGGCAGCGCGACCCGCACGCTCCAGCCTCGACAACGCGGCGCAGCAACGGCCCAGCGCGAGGAGCCGGTGCGCGTCGCCCTCGCCAGCCTGGCGGAGTATCCAGC
>JASHYD010000454.1 GCA_030043175.1 Xanthobacteraceae bacterium
CGGTGCGCATCATGATGGAGGAATGGATGAATGGATTGGTGCGCGCGAGAACCCGCGCCAGCATTGCCGGGTCGGTCGGCGGCGCAAGGCGGCCGACGACCTGCCCGGCCGCATCGATCCGCTCCGCAAGCGTGCCGAGCAAGCCGATCTCCGGGTGGGCCTGCATGAAGGCGAACTGTTTGCCAAGGCGATCGGTCCTCGCGCGGTCATCGGCGTCGAGCCGCGCCAGGTAGGGCGCGCGCGCCTTGCTGATCGCCGAGTTGAGTGCCGGCACGATGCCTTGCGGTGCCTGCCGGACGAGGCGAATGCGGCCGTCGGCGGCGGCAAAACGGGAGAGCAAGGCCACGGTGCCGTCATCCGATCCGTCGTCGACGATGACGAATTCGAACTCGAGGAAATCCTGCGCCTGGACGCTCGCAACAGCTTCCGCCAGCCATTGCGCGCCATTGCGCACCGGCATGATGACGGAGATCGCCGGGGTCATGACGGTCAGCTCTCGTGGCGCCTCAGCGCCACGCCGATATCGCAAGCCAATCGCCGGAACTGCCACACTCCGACGAGACCGACGAGCCCGATGGCCCAGAACGCGAAGTGGAAGTCCGCCGTCGTCAGTTCGGTGTCTCCCGGGTGTGTCAGCGCGGCGGCGCGCAGCATGATGGCGCCGCCGGCGACGCCCAGCGCGTTTCCCATTTGCTGCAACATGCTAAACAGCGTGTTGGCGCTGCTCATGCGGGTCTGATCAAGATCGCTGAAGCTGAGCGCATTAATGGTGGTGAACTCCATTGATCGCGTGAGCCCGCTCAAAAAGAGCACCGCGGCGATCACGGCCGGCGGTGTAGCCGCGGTCAGCAAGCCGCACGCGAAGATGGTAGCCATGGCCAGCCCGCCGTTCCAGATCAAGGTGCGGCGAAACCCGAACCGGTCAAGCACCAGGCTGGTCGCCGGCTTCATCCCAAGGTTGCCGGCGAACACCGCGAGCAGCAGCAGGCCGGAGTCGAGCGAGCTAAGCCCGAATGCCAGTTGGAACATCAACGGCAGCAGGAAAGGCACTGCGCTGATGGCGGTGCGGAACAGCACGCCGCCGCCGACCGTGACCGCAAAGCTCGGCACTCTGAACGGCGTCAGGTCGAGGAGCGGGTGGACCGCCTGCCGGGCGTGGCGCACGGCATGCGCTGCCGCGCCGAGGCCGGCGCATAGCAGCGGCGCCGCAACGAACCACGCGATCCCGCCTCGCGCGATCGCTTCGAGGCAGTACATCAGACTGAAGCTCGCGAGCCCTGTCGAGGCAAATCCGCTCCAGTCAAACCGTCCTTTGCCCGTGCCGGGGGAGTTCGGAACGAGGATCAGCGCAAGCCCCAGCCCGACCAGGCCAAGCGGGACATTGAGCAGGAAAATCCAATGCCACGAGCTGTAGGTGGTGATGAACCCGCCGAGCGGCGGGCCGATCACCGGCGCCATCAGGGCCGGCCAGGTCAGGTAGGCAATCACCCGCACCAAGTGCTGTTTTGCGGTCTTGCGCAGCACGATGAGCCGCCCGACCGGCACCATCATGGCGCCGCCGATTCCCTGGAGGATGCGCGCCACGGTGAACTGCCACAGCATGTCGCTCGCGGCGCACAGCACCGAGGCAAGCGTGAATGTTACGATCGCGCAGGCAAACACCGTTCGTGCCCCAAACCGGTCCGTTAGCCAACCGCTCGCCGGAATGAAGACCGCGACGGTGAGCAGATACGCCGATATCCCGATGTTGAGGTCGACCGCAGCGACCCCGAAGGACTGCGCCATCTGGGGCAGCGCGGTGGCGATCACGGTGCCGTCGAGCTGCTCCATGAACAGCGCGCCTGCCACCAGCAGGGCAATGACCGCACTTTGGCGGAGAGACTTGTCGACGGCCGAAGTCAAAATCGCTGCACCGGTTCGATGCTTGTCGGGGCTTCCTTTCTACATCAGTCGGGATTTGAATTCGATCGACCGAGAGCCTATTGAAATGTTAATTATCGCCGCCACACCGCCAGCGTTTCCCGACTGATGATCTCGCCCTCTGGTTCAGCAACATCTCCGAGCCGGAGTTTTTGGACCGCGGCTGTCATTGTTTGTGCGCTCACGATCGTTCGTCTGGTCGGATTGCGCTTCTCCACGGTCGATCTGTTCTTCGACGAATCGCAGTACTGGTCATGGTCGCAGGATCTGGCATTGGGTTATTTCTCCAAGCCGCCTTTGTTGGCCTGGCTCATCGCCGCGGCCGAGCATCTCTGCGGCCAGTCGGAAGCATGCATTCGCGCCCCGGCGCCGCTCATGAGCCTTGTCATCAGCCTGCTCGCGTACGCGATCGGTCGCACACTCTACGACCTGCGCACGGGATTCTGGGCCGCAATGCTGGCTGCATTCGGCACGGGTTCGGTGTTCGCTGCACGCATCGTATCGACCGACATGCCGCTCGTGCTGTTTTGGGCCCTGGCGCTCCTTGCCTATGTGCACTTGCTCAAAGAGGCAGACCGGCGTTGGGCGGTCGTGCTCGGCCTCGCGATGGGAGCGGGACTGCTTGGCAAATACGCGATGCTCTACTTCCTGCCGGGCCTCGTCCTAGCGGCCGCACTTGAAAAGCGGGCCCGTGCGCTGCTGGCAAGTCCCGAGCTTCGGCTGGCGCTCATGTTGGCGGTCATCGTGGCCTTGCCGAATATTCTGTGGAATGCGGCCAATGGTTTTGTCGCATTCCGCTATGCCGGCGGCAACGTCATCGGCGAGCCGATCGAACTCAGCGTGATCCGCCCGCTCGAATTTTTGGCGACGCAGTTTGCGGTGTTTGGACCGGCGGTGTTCGGCGTGGCGATCGTGCGACTGGGGCGCGAGGCCGTCGCATATGGCCGGGCAGTTCTGTCTCATGCCACCTTTGTGGGGCAGGGCCATGGCACGTCGGCCCGCCACGCGTGCCGGGAGGGGGATGGGGCGAGGAGGCCTTTCGGCAAGCGCAAACTCGCCATCCGGAGCTTGCGGAGAGCCCCCCGGAATTTGCGCAACGAGGGCGCAAATTCCGATCTCTCCCGGCAAGCGGGGAGCGGTGAGGGGAGTGCCATGTGCGACCCGGACCGACTATTGCCGGCCGATCGCATTATGCTGGCATTCGCGCTGCCGCCGCTCGCCGTCATCGTCGTGACGGCGAGCCTGGTCCATGCTTATGCGAACTGGGCCGCCGCCGCCTTCGTTCCGCTCGCGGTCCTGGCAGCTGCGACCTTGACGCGCCGGAATCTGTCGCTTCTGTTGTGGGGCAGCCTCGCGCTGGGGATCGCGGCGCAGATCGCGCTGATCGGCGCCGATGCATTCGCGACCCGTATCCGCCTGCCGTTTCTCGCCAAGTCAAATCCGTATTATCGCACGCTCGGCTGGAACGCCTATGGCCGCACCGTCGGGCAACTTGCCCGCAAGCTTAAGATTTCGGTCATTGCGAGCGACACCCGCGCCGAAATCGCTTCCCTGCTCTATTACTGGCGCGATCAGCCTGAGCAGATCCTGGCCTGGCCGACCAGCGAGGACCTGCCCGGTTTCGATCTGACCCGAGCGCTAACGGCGGCCGCACCGCAGCCGGTGCTGTTCGTGAGCCAGTGCCAGGACGCCGATCGATTGCAGCAATTCTACGCCCAGGTCATGCCGCTCGGCATATTTGTTCCGGACGATCCGGTGCCGCGCGGATTTGCGGCTTTCACGCTCGAGCAGCCGCGCGGCCCGATCGGGCCGCTGGCGCCGTGCCGAACGGGTTGAGGCGTCTTGCGGGCGCGTTCGGATCGCTCACCTCTCCTTGCTGATACCGCGTCGCGAGCGGCGATCCCGTCTTCGTGTCCACCCACGTCTTGCTTGCCAACCCCGGCCAATTAATCAACGTCTGTCCTGCGGATGAACCCGACAATCGTGTCGAGAACCTCTCACTTGCTGACTTCGAAGAAGAGGCTCAGCCTGCGCAGAACCCGCCTCTAGCGCGCTGCAATGTAGGCGTCGCGAAGCACATTCGATTCGACTTCCAATTCTTCCAGCCGATGCTTGACGACGTCGCCGATGCTCACAATGCCGAGGAGTTTGCCGTCGGCAAACACGGGCAGATGCCGCACGCGGTGATTCGTCATCAGGCTCATGGCGTGCTTCAAGGTATCGCCGGGGGCAACCGTGATCATGGCATGGGGTGCAACATCTCGCACCGTCATGGAAAGCGCTTGGTCTGCATGCACACTGATGGCGCGGACGATGTCGCGTTCTGAGATGAGACCGGCGATGGCGTCACCGCTGGTTATGACCAGCGCGGCGATGCCGCGCGCTCGCATCCGATCGGCCGCAGTTTTGACCGTCTCAGTCGCCCGGATCGTGATGACGCTGCCGCCATTGCGGTCCAGAATACTCTGAATGCTCATCACCTCGCTCCTGTTGCGTTAACATGGCCCGAAACGAGCCAACCTGACCGTATCTCGCGCTGCGGTCGCAGGGTGAACAGAGCGTGGCCTTGCGCGTTCACCTTTTCTTGAACCATCGTCCGCAAGCGTGAGCGCGGCAACCGGCAGTGGCGTGCGGAGCTGTCATCGGCCGAAGGTCGGACTCGCCGGCTTTGTTCATCCCGCGCATCTGCACAACGCACTCGAGACTGCGCATCTCACCCTACGGATCGCAACATTACAGGCTCATGGACAGCGCGTTACCGATCTGTCGCCGGTTCGCCGCGCACCAGCCGGAAAAAGGCCCGCGCCGACTCGTCCCAGTCCGGATGACGGAACGCCGTGCGGATGCGCGTCTCGTAGACGGCGCGCGATGCCGGATCCTCAATCCAGGTCGCCAACATGTGCCGCCAGACGTCGACATCAGTCGGATCAAGGCATGGCGAGAAGCCGTCGACCACTTCCGGCACGGCACCCCCTGTCGAGGCGAGAACGGCCTTACCATGTCGGAACGCTTCGACCACAGGCAGGCCGTATCCTTCATAACGCGAAGGATAGACACAGAATGCGGCGTCGCGGTAGAGCGTCGTCACGATCGCATCGTCGGCGTCAGTGAACATTTCGATGGTGCCGGCGATGCGCGGATCGTGACGCAAATCCCGCATCAGATCGTCGACCATCCAGCCCTTCCGCCCGGCGAAAACGAGCTTGAAGCGCGCGCGCTGTGGAATGCCGTCTTCGAGGAGCTTGACCCATGCATCGTAGATCAGCCGGTGGCCCTTGCGCGGCTCGATGGTGGAGACCAGCAGCGCGTAGCGTCCGCGCTCAAGGCCGGCAGGCGGCGGCTTCATGGCGGCCGGCATGCGGATGTCGGCGCCCAGCGGACACACCGCGGTCGAACTCAGCATCAGCCCGGCCGCACGGCAATAAGCGCGCACATCTGCCTCTATCGTGCGGGAGTTGAAAATCACCAGGTCGGCAGCGGGAAATGCACGCTGGCAATAATCACGATGCGCTTGCACGTCGGCTGGCTTGTAGTAGTGGGGAAACATTACCGGGATGATGTCGAAGCAGAGCATCACGAAGCGGAATCCGCTCTTGCGCTTGAGCTCCACAATCGCCGCAATGTCGTTGTGGGCCCAGCCTGCTCCCGCGCACACCAGGGTGTCGCGTTGCGTGAGACTGAGAGGCGGGCCGAGAACCTTCCCGATCGGCAGATAGGCCCGGCGTGAACCGTCGGCCTTGAGCATGATGGCGCGGTACTTCTCGTTCATGATCCCCCGCTGGGCGGTGTCGATGAACGACGCGATCCGCGCATTCGCGGTGTCGAGACGGATCCGCTCGAGCAGCCCAAGCAGGCTGCGGCGAAATTGCAGGATCCACAGGGCGAGCGGCCGGATCGCGGCGGGGATGCGATCGGACTTGCGCTTTCCCTTGCGCGCCGGACTCACGAAGGACAGCGTATCGAGTACAGCGTCCTGCGCAATCAGGCTCTTGGCCATTGCCGGGCTAAGACGCCGAAAGCACCGCAATTCGGGGTCGAAGAACGCCGGCACGACGTCGCCGAGGTGGGCCAGCGCCCAGCGGCCGAATTCGCCTTCCACCCTCACGATGCCGACCGGCGGTCCCGACCATAATGCCGCGCTCGTCAGATCGAACACGAGGCGCGCCGGGGCGTCTCCACAGCTACTATTCATCGACGGCGGTCAAAGCTGGAGCTCGCGCGGATTTCGTTTACCTGATCGTCTTCTCTGCCATTCACCAACCGGTTTGGCCTTTGGTCCACCCGATGACACCCGGGATAAAGCGCAGCCAAATCCCGGCCGGCCCGGGTTTCGCTGACGCTCAACCCGGGCCACCCCCACCGCAAGCGGTGGAGCGCAAACGCGCCACTGTAGCCGCTACGCCCCCAGCGCCCCGCGCACGCGTTCCGGCGCGAACGGCAGCTCGCGCAAGCGAACGCCGGTCAGCGTCGCTATGGCGTTGCCGACCGCGCAGGCGACGATCGGCACTCCGTCCTCGCCGGCGCCGGTCGGCGGATTGTCAGTGGAGACCACCTTCACCTCGATGTTGGGTACATCGGACATGCGCGTCACTTCGTAGTCCGTGTAGTTCGATTCCAGCACGCGGCCGTCCCGGATGGTGATCTTCTCCCGCAGCACGTGGCCGAGCGCATAGACGATGCTGCCTTCCATCTGCGCCGCGACGTTGCGCGGCTGCACCGCAAGCCCGGGGTCGATGGCGGCCCAGAAATTATGGACCTTGATCTTGCCGGTGGCACGATCGACCGAAACCTCAGCGACGCCAGCTGCCAGGGTGTCATCCTTCACCATGGTGCCGACGCCGAGACCGCGTCCATTGCGAGACCGTGTCCAATCGGACATTTCGGCGACCGCACGCAGCAGCATCTGCGTGCGCGGCTGGCCCTCCGACAGCGTGAGCCGGAACGCGATCGGGTCAAGGCCCCGGTCCTTGGCGATTTCGTCAAGCAGGCTCTCCGCCGCGAAAGCGTTATAGGCGTTGCCGACCCCGCGGAAGGCCGCTAGCCGCGCGCCGCGGGTTTCGATGAGATGCTCTGCTAGCTTGTTGGGGATCGGGTACTGCGGTATCGGCGAGCCCTTCATGACCACCCGGTCGAGCTGCGGCGGACGGGTGCCGTTGGCGATCGACGTGTAGGCCGCGACGGATTCAGCGACCACGCGATGGTGCCAGGCTACGAGTTTACCGGTGGCGTCGAAGCCGGCCTCGATGTGATGCGCGGTCATCGGGCGGAACTTGCCGCCGGTCACGTCGTCCTCGCGAGTCCAGATCAGCTTGACCGGTTTGCCGACCGCTTTGGCGAGGTGCACCGCATCGATGACGGCTTCCTGCTGGCTGCGGCGGCCATAACCGCCGCCGAGGAAATGCTGATGCAGGGTGATGTTGGCGCGCTCGATCCCGAGCAGGCGGGCGACCTGGTTGTGCAAGCTCGTCGGGCCCTGAGTGCCGGTCCAGATCTCGACCGACGTGCCGTCGGGACTGACCGCGGCGGTGGCGTTCATCGGCTCCATCTGGGCGTGGTAGAGATAGCGCGTGCGGTATTCTCCGCGGTAGACCTTGACGGCACTGCGCATTGCCCCGATGGCATCGCCGACGCTTTCATACGGCACGCCTCCGCGGCTTTTGTCGCGCGCGATGGCGGCGAACTCCTCGAGCGCCTTTTCGCTGTCGTGATGTGCGCCCGGCGCGTCACTCCAGGCGACCTTGAGCAAATTCTTTGCGGCCTGCGTGGCCTCGACGCTGGTTCCAACAACGCCGACGCCTTCCGGCAGCTTGACGATATCGGTCACGCCCTTGACCTGCCGCGCCCGCGTCTCGTCCACCGTTTCCGGCCTTCCGCCCGGATAGGGCGACTGCAGCACCGCGGCGTAGACCATACCGGGGACCTGGGCATCGATTCCATATTTGGCGGCGCCGGTCACCTTGAGCGGTAGTTCGACCCGCGGCAGGTCCTTGCCGATGTATCGGAAGGCCGC
>JASHYD010000455.1 GCA_030043175.1 Xanthobacteraceae bacterium
AACACGTTGACGATGGTCGACGTATGCCTGACGTAAAGGTCCACGGGTTTGAGGTGATGTCGCAGATGCAGCTTTGGATCGTAATTCAGGCCGGTGCTCTGAAACCATCTGCACCCATTCGCTATGGCCCAACGAACCAGATCGCGGAAAACGTAATGATAAAGATGGAGGTCGAGCGCAACACCGTAGTCGAGGCCCAGATATTCGGCAAAGAGAGTGTCGCCGTGCACTATGCATAGGCCGAAAGCCACTGCCTTCGTGTGACGCCGCCACACGAAGAAGCGCACCCTGTCCGGCATTGCGGTTCCAAGACCGCAGAAATACGCCTTGGTCAGCTTTTCAAAATGCAGCTTTGAACGTTCATAGACCTGGAGATAGAGCGGATATAGTTCGTCAACAATCAAAGTAACGTCGTTGATTACGCTTAACTCGATCGGCGCACCGGATTCCGCGGCCTTGAACTTCTTGCGAAGCTTGCGACGCGTTGCGCTGTTGAGCGCCGATTGCATGTAATCGTCGAAGCTCGCGTAGGCGATGTTAAGCCGCGTGTGCGGCATGCTGGGTATCCTGGTGAAGCCACCGCGAATAAAGCACGACAGCGCTTCCCGATACTCATCTGGAAATTCCTTGAGTACGATCAGACGCGCTCCGAGCTCGCGCGCATGCCCCACGATCGCGTGAGCCAAGGACTGGGCAGTGGCGGCGCGTGTTGAATCGTCTCCGTCGTCGAGGTGTGCTTCGCCTCCAACGCATCCAATCATCATGGTCTTCATGAACAAGAATCGCGGCCATCGATGCCGGATCGCATCAGTCAAACGCCCGAAACTCGGATGAACTCCCGCGAGGATATCTTGGTCGAGAATGAAGAATGGCTGTATTGCTTGAATCTCGCCCCGACCATTCCGGATGGCGAAATAGTGGTAATCGAATTCAGGGTGGATGGTGTCCTCAACGAGTTCGTAATAGCGACGATCCTTGTGCTGCGATGCAAAAGCACGTTGCCAATGCGAGCAATTCTGTAACTGACGGCGCGAAACGACATTCACCTGGCTCCCCCGGTCCGGACGCACCTCGCTGTCTTGGCGTGAGGACATCGCCTCGCCCCCATGCTCGATCGCAAACGGGGTAGGGTGGGGCGGGGGTAGAGGAGGGTGGGGAAGGGTGTGCGTGCTCGGGACGGGTGGACCACCATTGGGGATTTCGTGTTCACTCATTGCGGCACCGGGATAACGCCGTCGACCACTCGAACATTGGTTTCTCGCTTTCGGTTAGGCCGCTTCGGAATTTAGTAGGTGCTGTTTATGCGCGCAGGACCTCGACCGCAAGGGCACAGCATCGCCGGGGAAGTCAAGATAATCAAATTACTTACGCGTCAGTTTCTGACTGACAAGTCAATCGTCGGGCAGACGCCTTATGGTAGAATTGGAAAATCGATTGCTGTCGGAGTCCGACGTCATGGGGGAAAGTCGGTGAAGACGATCCGGAAACAGGTAAGCAGCTCGTACAGTCGCTAGTGGCAAATGGCTATCAGGTTGATCTCGCGGCCAGCGGCGACGATGGTCTCGTCATGACCGGCGGATCACAAGCTGGCCAGTGATCGTCGTTTCGCGCACGTCAGCGCCGTGGTTGCTGAAGAACAGCAGTGTGGGATTGAGGGGATCAAAGCCGATCCCGTGGGGATTGCGAAGCCCCAAGCCTCCAATCGCATGGTGGAGGTCGTCTGTTGCCTGCGGATCGAAGGAGTGCACCGGGCCGCCGCCGGCGATGCCCGCCGAGGATTGGCCGGTGTCCGGCGCCTTGACAACCGTCCCGGCCGCAACCGGCCGCGCCCCTCTATTCAGCATCCGCCCGCCGGTGGGGCAGAAGCGCGGCCAGACTATTTCATAGCGCGAGGCCCTAGTGAGCGGCTGCGCGCTCTTCGGCGAGCTGCTTTTCATAGGCGACCTGATATCCTGCGATTTTCGCCTTGTAGGCGGCGAGATCGCCGAAGCGGGCTGGATTGTACGTGTCGCCTGGCTTGTAGACACTGTGCAGGTTGAACTGACCCGCGTGCGACGACACCCAAATATCCGGTGTGTAGGTCGCCTGCATGGCCAGCGTATCCTTGAAGTCCTCTACGATCGTCGGATAGCCTGGCGAGCCCAGAAGCTTCACTCCGGCATTGATCCCGTTCATGTTGACAATGAGCATGTTGTAGGTCTTGCCACCATCCGTCACCTGGAAGCTGAAGCTTGTCGCGCCCGGCGTATGACCATAGGCCTGCAGGACCACCATGTCGGTGTTGCCGAGCTTTATATGGTCGCCGGGCTTGGTGCGGACATCCACCTTGACGGGATCATAGATGATGCCGCGCCCCTGTGGCCGCCGGTAATCGAGATTGCCGCCCGACTCCAAGACGGGCGCATCGCGCTCGCTCATGTAGGTCTTGGCATCAGGGGCATCCTTCTGGAACGCCGCAAGATCGCCGACATGATCGAAATGCCCATGGGTTGCGGTTATGATCTTGATATCGTTCGTCTTGAAGCCAACCGCTTCAATATTCGCTTTGATGAGCGGATAGGATCCCGGCGCGCCGGAGTTGACGAGGATGAGTCCAGCGCCTGTGTCGATCAGATAGCAGCCGAGATCGTAGGTACCGACGTAATAGACATTTCCGACGATCTTGAATCCCGGGAAGGGCTGTTCCCATTCCTTGTTGGTGATCGGCACGGTCACACGATGCTGGGCCATCGCATCATTGATTGCGAAGCTCGTGAGGGCAAAAGCCGCGGCAATTAAGCATTTGCATTTCATGTAATCACCTCACATCTCCGCCCACTTGTGAACGAGATAAGTTACCGGCCAACGGCTCTGCAGTCCAGCGGGGCTGTTGCGATCGCGGCGGCTCGAAGCTTGTCGTCATAGGGGCAGCGCTCGGCTGATGGTGCGCGGCTCAGAAGGAGCGCATGCGTGCGGCCTGTCTTGAGATCGCGGGTTTCGACAACGTCGGCGCATCATCGAAGACATGACGATCCGCAAGTTGGCAGTGAACACCCAACATGATTACGGGCAAATGGTCAAGGATCGGGCCAGCTTCCTTGGGCGTTCTCCAGGCATGCCGAGGCGCAGGCGAGGCGCCCGCTGCATCTGACCGCGAGCATCCGACCCCACGACCCTGGAACGAAAGAATCCGCGCTTTGGACCAGGCCCCTTGGGTCGCGCGCTGCGATTCAATCCTCCATGGGCTTGTCTTTTGCGGTCTGGCGCTTCAGGGGGAGACTCATCTCGGCTTTGAGCTCTTCGTGCACCTCGTTGAGTTGACTTAGGTTAAGGTCAAGCTCGATCATGGCTTGATAGAGAGCAGCAGCTCTTTCCTTGTAAGTCTTGTCACGAAGTCCGGCGATCCATGCATCGCGGTCAGCCGGCTGACCATCCCCCGGCATTTCTAGCTCGGCGCTTTGCGCGCGCGAGTGCTCGACGTCGGGGATGGACGCCTTGACCGGCTTTGACCGCCTCGGTTTCGCCTCTTGCACAGATTGCGGCCAGCGCCGCCATACCGTGGACGGATGGTTGAGTCTCAGGCGCTGCGACATGGTGAGACTGCGGCGCCATTCCTCGATCTCGGCCTGATGGTCGATGCAGTCCATGAGGCGCTTGCGATCGCCCTTGTCGAGGCGGTCGAACCCTTCATCCTTGAGCCATTTGCTGAAGGCCTGGTTATAGCCCTTGCCTTGCGGCGTATTCTTGCGGCTCACGCGCATGGCGTGCTGCCGGCCGATGTCGATTGCGACGCCGACGGCTAGCCAGTCTTCCCATGTCTGATCCTTCGCCAAGCGACCCAAGGCCTCTCGACCGCGTTCAATCCGCAGATATTCTGGATTTGCGTTGTCGAGTCTACTCATAAACTTGATCTTCCATGCCCTATGGGTTGTATAATCCAATCTATAATGTGATAAATGCCTTTCAACACGCCGTTTACAAGTCATCATAATCCAACGGAGAAGAACGCAATTGCGGGCTTGTGTGCGCCAGATCACAGTCTTTGCGCTGAAATTATGGTAGGTGCG
Organism: Xanthobacteraceae bacterium; assembly: GCA_030043175.1. The sequence continues at coordinate 4,047 of JASHYD010000455.1, forward strand.
GCCTTCGCCAATCAACCGGCCAAGATTTTCTGATGATCAGACGGCGCGAATTCATTGCGGGGTTTGGCAGCTGGCGGCGCTCGCGCAGCAACCCGACGCCCTGCGGCGGGTCGGGTTCCTGCATGCACTCGGGGAGAACGATCCAGAAACACAGGCTCGCGTGGCAGTGCTTCGGGAAGGGCTCGCGCGACTCGGATGGACCGAGCACAACGTTCGAATTGAGCAGCGGTTTGCCGATGGCGATTCCGACCAAATGCAGGCATACGCGGGCGAATTGGTTGGTTCGGCACCTGATGTCATTGTCGCCAGCTCCACCCCCGCCCTTGCGGCACTAAAACAGGCGACGAGCGCTATCCCGATCATCTTCTGTGCCGTCAGTGATCCGGCCGGACGGGTTTCGTTGCCAGCCTGGCGCGTCCGGGCGGCAACGTCACTGGCTTTTCATTCGTTGACTTCCCGATGCTCGGGAAATGGGTGGAGACGCTCAAGGAGATCGCCCCCAGCGTCAAGCGGATAAATCTCGTGTTCAACCCGCAGACAGCGCCATATTATCCCGTCTTCCTACGTGATTTCGGACAAACCGCATCAACGCTCAGCGGCGAACTTTCGGCAACGCCCGTGCGTGACGAGGCGGACATCGAGGCGGCCGTGCCGGCGCTTGCGCGCGAACCAGGGGCCGGACTCATCGCCGCGCCGGGTCCATTCTTAAATACACGTCGCGCGCTGGTCATCGCGCTGGCCGACCGGTATCGACTCCCTGTGATCTATGGCGTTCGGTATTTCGCCACGGAGGGTGGGCTGATCTCGTACGGACCGGACACACTCGAAATCGTCCGCCGCTCGGCTTCATATGTCGATCGCGTCCTGAGGGCCGAAAGGCCTGGCGAGTTGCCGGTGCGAGCGCCAACCAAGTACGAGTTGCTGATTAATCTTAAGACCGCCGAGACGCTCGGCCTGGCGGTGCCGTTGGCCCTGCGCCTGCGCGCCAATGAGGTAATTGAATAGCCTTTGCCGAACACTTTTCGGAACAAGTGGCTCGGTCATGGCGCGACTGCCCAATTGAATCTTTCGTCGGTTGCTCGACTTTGCCGCGTTGGCGAAGCGCCGTCATGTGCCCCGGGTCAGGCCTCCTTTTTAATCGTTTTGCATGCCCTCGAACTGCGTTAGGTTACGCCCGACGAGAGGGAGGCAGGCTGATGCGGCGGCGCGAGTTCATCGCTGGGATCGGTGGCATGGCATGGCCGCTTGCAGCGGCGGCGCAACAGCCGCTGCTGCCGGTGGTCGCGTTTGTCACTGCCAGGGCAACCTCAGAGCGCGCCGCGTCCGCGTTCGGCAACGGCCTTCGCGAAACTGGCTATGTCCAGGACCGAAATGTAATAGTCGAGTACCACTGGCTGGACGGCCAATTCGATCGGCTGCCGGCGCTGATGGCTGATCTCGTCCGTCGTCGCGTGGCGGTCATCGCCACGCCCAACAATACCCTCATATCGACCGCAGCCAAAACCGCCACAGCGAGGATCCCGATCGTCTTCAGCGTTGGCATCGACCCTGTCAAAACTGGTCTTGTCGCGAGCTTCGCCCGGCCGGGTGGCAACGTCACCGGGATCCATTATTTCGCCTTGGAACTGACGGCAAAGCGCCTGGCGCTCCTGCATGCATTGGCGCCCGAACGCGCTCGCGTGGGGATACTGGTCAATCCGGCCGACGGTCCGAGCGCAAACGAAACATTGCGGAGCGTTGCGGACGTCGCCCGTTCCCTGCGGCTGCAAACCAAGGCCCTGAGTGCCAGCACGAGCCGCGAGATCGACGCGGCCTTTGCCAGCCTTGCCGACGAACGTGCGGATGTTGTCCTGTTTGTCGCCGCCGATGGGTTTTTCCAAAGCCATAGCGAGCAACTTGTCGCCCTGACTGCGCGCGACAACATTCCTGCGGCTTATCCGGATCGCGCTGCGGTCGCAGCCGGAGGGCTGATGAGCTACGGCGCCGACATCGCGGAAATGTATCGTCAACTCGGCGTCTGCACCGGCAACATCCTCAAGGGCTCCAAGCCGGCCGACCTGCCGGTGCAACAGTCGACCAAGTTCGAATTCGTCATTAACCGCACAACCGCCAAGGCACTCGGGCTCGACATTCCGCTGACGCTGAGAGTGTCGGCCACTGAACTGATCGACTGACGGTCGTGGCGCGGCGGCTCTTATTTTGGGGGACGCAAGCTCGTGCGCAGCTTGGATCGCGCGGCGTTATGATTCCCTTCCAGCGCGGGAGCGCAGAGCCCGACCGGATGGATGTGCGTGACTTCTCAGTTCGTCAGCCCGAAATTCAAACAGGCCTGGTTATGGCCTGCGCGCCTTGCCATTGCCAGCTTGGCCGCGGTGATTGTGGTGGGCGATCACGCGGGCGCAGCAAACCCTCGGAGCGAATCCGCGGCGGCGTTCGAGTCGCGCATCATCAGCGAGCCTGTTGAGCCGATCATCGCCATTGTTTCGCTGCGCAACCAGCGGATCACCGTCTACGACGCCAAGGGCTGGATCGTGCGAGCGCCGGTGTCAAGCGGCCAGAAGGGACGCGAGACGCCCGCCGGTATTTTCAGCGTCATCGAGAAACAAGCCGAGCATTACTGCAACCTGTAGGGGGACGGTTGCGCGGTTGCGCCTTGTGTCAGTTCTTGACCGCTCACGAGAACGAAGCTAGGGGACGGTGCGCAAACGCCGGTACGAGGCGAGTTGCGGGGGAATGCCGTTGCTGACGGTAGAACGACCCATCTGCTGATGGCTAGTTTGGGCGATGGTCGAAGGCGCGAATCAACTGCCCCAAAAATGGCGAGGGAACCGCGCAATTTGGAAAATTTGTAGGCTACAGCCAACAGATGCGCGTGCACGATTACCGGGTGGATTCGTGCACGATTGCCGGGTGGATTGAGCAGGTTCGCAGTGCGCCTCCGGCAGCTTAGTGTACACTTTCCTACCCCAGAGCTGGAGAACCTCAGAGGGTGCGCCACCGGAGATGACTCTCCTAACTAATCTCTTTGCCACTTGCGACGTCCTGGGTTATCGCCACAAATTTGTGGTCGGCGACCAACCCCTGAATGTACTTGTCAACTTCATCACGGTAGACCGTTGAGACTCCCCGCATACGTGCCAGTTCGACGGGTCCCATTTGCCTAAGAGCGGCTTTGTCAGTATCTAAGTTCCCTGTGAGGGTCTGGGCACCAGCAGGAAGCGTTGCGGCGGAAAGGCAAAACGCGAACGTGAGAAGCCAGAGTTTGCGCATGTGATGTCTCCTTAGAACGGATACTTTATGGAGGGGTGGCGAAAACATTCATTCGTCGCCGACCAGCGAGGAACGGTTCGATCATTATTTGAACGTGCTTAATCTGCGCCGACGAGCATGCCGACCAGGCTTACGGTATTTTACTGGCAGAACCGTATTCCGGGCTTCGCTGCACGGATGCTGGAGTCGCGGGCCGCAGGCCACCACTGCATAGCCGATCAAATTTTAGATTCGGCGGATGAAAAGGTCGATAAGGACGACGTGCCCGCCAAACGGCTGTCGTTTGAAAAAAAGAAATGGTTCCTCTCGAAGCGTTCGCCGGAAATCTATGGCGACAAGCAAGAGATTAAGGTTGATGCGATGGAGAGAGCCTTGGCGACCGGCTCGACGCCGCTGTACGGCGGGCGCGCGCCATTGAAGCCTCGCCGGTCATCGACATGACGCCGCCCGCGTCCTCGCCGCCGCTGGCGCCCTCTGCGAAGCCGCTGCCTGCGCCAGAGCCGCCCAGGCGGCCCACGAGGCTCTAGCCAAAACCGACAAGGTGCCTGCGCGCCATGCGGTGACGCACGAGGCGGGGAAGATTGACCAGAATGGACTCTCGCGCCGTGATCGGGCGGAGTACACGGGCATAGTTCGTCACTTCAGCAACGAGCACACCAAGGTCCACAATTCCGACGAGGCCGCTAAGAGTCGCCAAGCACGTTACAAGTCGTCATCGATGCTGGCTAACTACAGATCCCCTGATCTCATGAAGTTTCAAGGAGTTTTCGCCGACAC
>JASHYD010000456.1 GCA_030043175.1 Xanthobacteraceae bacterium
CGACCCCTGCGGTTCATTTGGCTCTCGGCCTTACCTCACGCTTTGCTCTTGAGATAGGAATTGATCAGGGAGGCAGCAGTATCGCCCTCGGCCGCTTTGGGTTTGCGACGCAGTCTTCCGATCAACGTCCCTGTCAAGAACGGGGGATGACCGTCATAGTGCACATCGATTTGCCATTCCGACGGCTTCGCCATGATCGCTGCTCCATTTTGCAGTCAACTTTGTAGGCTAATCTGGAGCCGAAAACATAAACGCCGACTAACGACGTTCGGCAGCTTACCTCCGAAAGCTGCCGGGCAGTGGGGCGGTGGGCGCTGCCGACCGAACGCGCGTCCGGACCGGCTCATCTATTCGATCATGTTGCGGACGTTGCATTGCTGCCCGGATATGCTTGGGCCAACCGCCGCCGCGTGGAAGTGCTTAAACGAAAGCAAGACCAACCAATTAATTGTGGAGAGTAATCAAATCGGCGGGAACGCGGCGCCGTTCTCGGTACTAACGTAAGGTTGCGCTCGGTTGCATCCCATTCCCTTGCCAACGGGCTTCCTTGGCACCGATACCCGCGCCCCGAGCCGCCTTGGTCAGCGCCCACGGGCGAGGTCTGGAACAGGCCGGGCAACTGATCGACCGCCGAGGTCGCCTAGCGTGCGACGGAATCGGCGAGTACGGTCCGGACTTGCGCCGGCCGGTGACCCCGTGTCCACCAAGTGCCCCCTCGTTCTGATCCAGCGCACGAAATGTTGATTTTTATTCCCGTTCAAGAAACCTTATCCCGCTCTGTCTGGTAACTATTTCCATTAACGATGCTGAGTGGGCGATGCTGAGTGGGATCAGCTATGTCTATTCAGGGGACTCTCTCAGAACGTCTTGAGTTGGCCCGCCGTTATTTGGAGGCGGGTCAAAAGCTTGTTGATCGACAACGGGGAATGGTCGCTAAGCTTCAGACGAAAGGACTATGTACACAAGTTGCTAGGCACCAACTGGGCCTATTCGAAATAACATTGAAATTATTTGAGGAAGACTATCAAAAACTCAAGCAAAGCTTGACGCAAGGATGAAGAGAGAGCCTCTAGCTAGCGTCTTCCCCTAGAGACGGGCCTGTCCCTTTTTCCAAATCCCCGCACGCAAAGATATGACGCGGCTGATGTCAGGCATTCCGTGGGCGGAAAAATGGCCGGAGATCGGAGGTTGTAGAGATGTTGCAATCCAGACACTAGGAACAACCAAGACCTTCGTAATATCAATCGCTTAACGCTTTGGGCGGTCGCTCTTTCCGAAGTCTCTCACGGAGGCGTGAGACGCAAATACTGCAAAGTGCTGCCCGATGGACCCACCCTCAGCGCACTCGTGACGACCCACGGCTCGTCTCGAGGTCATTGCGATCAAGCAGCGGTCGCGCAACCATTGAGCCGATCAGGCGCTCGCAAGCCTCGATGATGAGCTTCCGCATGGCATATGGGACGCCGTTGATCACCCGCCTCGTCAGATGGCTCGATGGCGGATCGGATGGCGGCACATTCGCAGGGGACGGCGCCTCCTGATCTGCCATGGCCGAGGCCGCCTGCTGATCGGCCGATCGGCCGATCGGCCGAGCGCAAACCCGATACGGATGCCCTGGTGACGCCGATCGATCGTATGATAGTGTTCACTTTTTCAGGGTCGGGCAGGAGGCGATTTTGTCTCGATCGTGTTTAGTGGAAGTGTCGGGGATCTCGAAAGGCCCGGTCGATACTGCTGGCATGGCCAAGAAGCCCGAACCGCCGCAGCTCTTTTAGTTGACCCATCGCCATTCTGACGGGCGCGCTGCCGGCGTGTTCGTGATCGAGTCCGCCGGCCTTCTCCATGCTCGTCTCAAGATGCGATGCGATGGCCGGTGCCGATCGAGCGGCGGCTGTATTGGGCTGCCGGTTTATCCGCCATTGCCATAGCCAACCAAGCGGACGGAGGCCGCAAGTTACGGCGGCCTAAGTCTAGGGAGGAACGCCCCAGGGAGGGCGTTTGAGGCAAGGAAATGGGCATTACTGCACGAGCAACTCCTATACCAATTTAAGCACAGGCTCGCCGTCACCGGAACGCCGGCGTTGGATTCCTGCATGGGGTAGAACTGTGGCTCTTGCTCAGGACCACTCCAAGGGTCGGGGCTTTTGCATGTCTGCTTGCCCGGCAGCTTGGCCTCTGAACGTCGTCGCCGCGGCCAGCATTGGCGTGCTGCATGAGGCGACGGCCAGAGGGGAAGACGGGGTCCGGAATCACTCAACGGGCATGACGTTGGGGCACGCGAACACGTTCGCACTCAAACACCAGCCAGCCAATAGCTCTTACTCGTCCATGTTTGTACAGGTGCCACTGGAGTTCCAATCCAGGAGAAATCGCCAGAAAGTACTTCTTCTCTGATTGAAGATGTAGTATATACCTCGCGCACGACATCGAATAATATCGAACTCCGAGCTAACTATCTTTGAACCATTCCTTCCGCGACACTCTATCGGTACATTCGATCCTGATGGCGTTATAGATACATAATAATCATCAAACTGTGGCATTGAATCATGTTTTCCACTGAATGTCATTCTTAGAATGAATTTCTGGTCTTTAACGCTGTACCAACTACGCCCGGTCAAGTCTGCAACACAATAATATGCTCTATTCGCGGATTGTGAATAGGCAGAGGACGACAACAAGACCAAAGGCACTATCAATGCTTTGAGCACGTGCTTAGCCATAACGTTTGTCCTCCGGCTCAACTCCCTCAGGCTCAACCACGTCCATAATGACCTTATGCATGCTGAGACAAAGACTCCTATTCGCCTCTGTTTTAGCCGCATGAAGCGCTTGGTCAATGTCTTTCCGTGCGTGCATCCAGTCGATGGCGAAGTCCGGTTCCAGTATGCCGGCCCGAGTCGAGCCAACTGCCCCGCGCAGATGGTGATGGCCACGCGATTGAGCTTGTAGATGCTCCAGGTCATGGGCTTCGGCGGTTCCTGCTTCTTCGCCATGCGGCAAATATCGGCCCGGGAGCTGGGTGCGTTCAATCGGCGACCTGAGTGCGCCCCCGGTGCCCGCCTCTCTTCCCAGGCATCTCCTATTTGCGATATCATTCTGGGATGCTCGATTGGTGACCCATGTCAGAGATGTGAGATCCCCTGGGGCTTGCGAAATTTCAATTCTCTATCCGCTAATTTTCGAGCTTGAGGATTGCAGACGGCGGGAGTTCATTGCGGGCCTTGGCGGCGCAGCGGCTTGGCCGGTTGCAGCACGAGCGCAGCAAGGGGAGAAGAAATCGGGAGATCAGGGCTTGCATTGCTGACCCGTCGTTCGGGTGCAAAGGCCTGTGAAAGGCAGCAATACGTCGTATCTACCCGACAGAAGTGACCCGCGTCCGGGTCGTTGTCAATCGCCTGTCAATAGACCACGGTCACTGGATGTCGGAGTTGAGTCAATTCCTGTCCGCCTCGGCAATGTCGGGCACGTGAAACTGAAATGGGCGTCTACTACTCCCAACGCGCGCCGGTGCCGCCGATGATGACGACGATTAGCCCGAGCGGCATATTGACCATTATGATCTGACGAATGCGGTTGAGACTAGCGGCGGCGGCGGGCCACTCCTGCGCGTCGGCGGCGCGCTTGAACGCAAGCCACGGCCCGTGAAACAACCAAACGAACAGCGCAATCATAACCCAACCAATCGCCTGCATCAGATTGACATAGAGCGGCGCATGGGCAAATTCCCCGAACCTCATTATCAACATCCAATACCCGCTCACGAGCAGCAGCAGCACCGATGCCCACACCCAGAGGAAGAATTTCTGAAAGAAACTCCGCCACAGCTGCAGACGCTGGGATGCTTCCAGCGAGCCGGCTGCGGGACGCAGGCAAACATAGGCCGCGAACATGCCGCCTACCCAGATCACGGCGCCGAGGATGTGGAAAGCAAGGGCGAGAATGATCCCCATCATTGATGGCTGGCTCCTAGTACAGCGTTTTCCTAATTCGAAATCATATCAAAGGCGCTGCGGAAGGGTGTTTCTCACACGACAGGCCCCGTTCGGCGGGCGCTCGGCGCTTTTTCCCGGATCCTTAGTTCGGCGTCGAGCGCGTCGACAAGTTTAGAGGCAACGCCGGGGTCCATGGCGAATACAACTCTAACACAAGCGCGCCGTCAGGATGCCCGTCACAAGCCTGGTTCCACTTTCTGGCGATCTTAATCGGTCCGTAATCCAAAGTACTGAACTC
>JASHYD010000457.1 GCA_030043175.1 Xanthobacteraceae bacterium
TTTCCGGCCAGCCGAGCAGATTCCGGTCGATTCGCCTACGTTCCGATCGTAACTGTCCACCCTTCTCGCTCAACCAATTGACTCATAACGAATTTCACAGTGGAGTCACAAATCGTCCTGGGGAGGAGATCCGGCGGTCTGAAGTTATGCAACGAACAGACTGCCGTCTTATGCGTGTGCTTTTTTATCTTCGATTAGTGGCTACCTTCCCCACGCCCCTCCGGTGGTCACCGATCGCCCATTGGCCCTGGTTCGACTCCGGTCGCTAGGGCCAATGCCTTTTACGGTATGTGCCTCCACGGGAGTTCACGAGGCGGAAGCGGGCTGGCGGGGTTCTGTCAGCGATTGAAGGTACATACCTGGCGGACGATTCTGTTGGCATTCCCATAAGGATTAACCGTCTTCCGGTCGGCTTTGTCTTCCCCGCCCAGCCAGTCCTCGCGTCAAAACCGCCGGTCGGCGCCGATTGGGTTCACGAAATCAAGCACGATGGCTACCGGATGATCGACCGCCGGGACGGCCGCAAAGTGCGACTCTGAAAGCAAGCGGGGGCGACCTGATCACTTGATCTGCGTCAAAGACCACGTCATCGGTTCCAGCTAGATTTGAGGTGCTCGCCTCTGCATGAGCGCCCGGTCCCGATTGACTTTCGTGTGCCCCACGTTCCAGTCGGTCGGGGCCGCGGTCGGTTGCGCCCCTGGGCAGGCGCGCTAGGGTTTGCAGGGCCATGCGTCCAACATCGCTTCTATTGCCAACTTTTTGAAAAGCTCATGCATCCTTTCGGGCCGTGACTCGATGTAGCGGATGATGACGTTTATTGCTTTGTTGGCAGTCACCCCGTTCGGGATGTCAGCGCACCCGATGAGGGGGCGCACATATTGCAACGAGTCTATCGTTCCGGCGCAGATTCCCTGGAAAAGAAAATTGCTTGATCCCTTTTCGACCAATGCCCTGCAATGAGGCAGCATGAAAGTTGCACTATTTATGTCGTCCTCCTGCCCCCCCGCCGTCGTGACCGCCAGCGCCAGCAAGGCACCTGCTAGTATGGATCTCATTGGCAATCCTCCCCTGTGACTTACGTTCATAGCACGCGTTGACAGTGACGGCGCACGTAAGTCTACCGCGCCGGTTGCCGCTTGCGCTATGTGCCGCGCTGGAGATGCTCGGCCGGCCGCGCGAGGGTTGTTTGATAATAAAGCCGAGACGCGGGTAAAGTTCCCGGATGCCACTCGACCTTGGCCACGACGGCACTCACTTGCGAGGTACGCCCTGTTCGGCGCGCTTTTTGGAGAAGGATTGGAGAAGCCGGCGCACCTGGGCCCGATCGTCTGCAGCCCCGCGCATGGCGCGAGGCGGAAATTTTGGGGACGGAACATCTCGCTTAGATCCCCGTTTGACCGGAAGGTCGCGCGATCGGCGTGTCGCAGCATCTGCGACCCGCGGGCCTAATAACCTTTCTATCGGTGACAGGGTGCTGCAGGTGTCGGCCCAGGAGGCGAGGAGCGGAGAACAGCCCCACGCTGTTCATCGATGGCGGCAGACGCTGTTTCCAGGATTCTCGACCGGAGGATGACAGACGGGATGGAGCGGCTTCATTATGGCCAGCGAGCGTTATGACATCATCATCATTGGCACCGGTGCGGGGGGAGGTACCCTCGCCCATCGGCTCGCGCCGAGCGGCAAGCGGATCCTGCTCCTGGAACGCGGTGACTTTCTGCCTCGTGAACGAGAAAATTGGGATTCTACCGCCGTCTTCGGTGATGCAAGGTATCAGACGAACGAGACCTGGTACGGCAGGGATGGCCGAGCATTCCACCCCGGAATCCACTATTGGGTGGGCGGCAATACCAAGATGTACGGTGCCGCGTTGTTTCGCCTGCGCAAGGAGGATTTCGGCGAGATCGAACATCACGGCGGCAGATCCCCCGCCTGGCCGCTCGCGTATGAGGATTTCGAACCCTACTATTCTGAAGCCGAGCACATTTACCAGGTCCACGGCCAGCATGGCGTCGACCCGACCGAACCGCCGGCAAGCCGGCCTTATCCCTTTCCGCCGGTCTCACACGAGCCGCGCATCCAGGAGCTCCATGATGCCTTGGAGCAGGAGGGCCATCATCCATTTCCGCTGCCGCTCGGTGTGCTGCTCGACGAAAAGAACGGCAAGCGGCAGCGCACCAGCACCTGTATCCGTTGCGATGCTTTCGACGGATATCCATGCCTGGTCAACGGCAAGGCTGACGCACAGATCATCTGCATCGAGCCGACGCTCAAGCACGCGAATGTTACCCTTGTTACCAATGCGTTCGTCGAGCGTTTGGAGACCGACCGCGCCGGCCGCAGCGTAAGCGCGGTTTGTGTCGATCACGAAGGCACCAAGGAGGCGTACGCGGCCGATGTCGTCGTCGTCGCATGCGGAGCTCTAAACTCGGCTCTTCTGCTGTTGCGCTCTGCTTGCGACAAGCATCCGGACGGGCTCGCCAACAGCTCAGGCGTCGTCGGCCGGCACTACATGCGACACAACAATACGGCTTTCATGGCCATCTCGCGCCAGCGCAATCCGACGAAATTTCAGAAGACGCTGGCCCTCAACGACTTCTATTTCGGCGCCCCCGACTTTCCCTACCCGCTGGGTCACATCCAGATGATGGGCAAATCGCATGGCGAGACGATCGCGGCGGAGGCGGGTTCCTGGGCCTCATTGATGCCTGAAATGCCCTTCGACATCATGGCCCACCATGCGATGGATTTCTGGCTGACCTCGGAAGATCTTCCGGACCCCAACAACCGGATCATGTACGACCGCGACGGCCGGGTCCTCCTCGACCTCTCTGAGAACAATATGGAGGGTCACAGGCGGCTTCAGGCCAAGCTCAAGGCCCTGCTGGCCTCGCTCGGTCTCCATCCTCATCTGCTGCCGCGCTCACTCTATCTGGGCAAGGACATCCCGATCGGCGGCACGGCGCATCAGGCCGGGACCATCCGCTTCGGCCGGGACCCCAAGACATCGGCGCTCGATCTCGATTGCAAGGCTCACGATCTCGATAACCTCTATGTCGTCGATGCCAGCTTCTTCGTCTCGATCGGCGCCGTGAACCCGTCGCTTACCATCATCGCCAATGCGCTGCGCGTCGGAGATCATCTCATGGAGCGGCTCGGGAAAGGCTCATGACCTTGAGCTTTATGGTGACTCTGGCGCTCGCTATCTGCTGGTCGTGCTCTTCCTGCCTTGCAGCGCCCTCGACAAGATCCTCAACTTCAGCGGTGCGGTCGCTCAGGCGAGAGAGGCGATCCCATCGGACTCTGCCGCGAGACTCGCGATCGTTGCGGCCCTATGCATCGAGATCATCATGCCGCTGGGTATCCTGACAGGCGTTGGCCGACCGATCTCGCCGCGCCTTGATCATGGCAGGCTACTGCATCCACGGCCGCGGTCTCGATCTGCTCGCCGGATGGCGCGGTTATAGCTCGTTCCATGGTCACAACTCGGCGCGTCTCTCGAGGAGGATCATGCGCGACGTCGCGTCTATCAGCGCGAGATGAGAGAAAGCCTGCGGAAAGTTGCCGAGATGTCTTCCCGTCTTCGGATCGTATCCTTCAGCATAGAGGCCGAGCGGAGAGGTGATCCGCAGCAGCCGCTCCAGCCTCTCTGATGAGCTTGACC
>JASHYD010000458.1 GCA_030043175.1 Xanthobacteraceae bacterium
GATTGGTCGCTCGCCTCGGGGGTCGCATCGGCGTCAGCCGGCATTGAGTTGAAGAACAACATTGTTATCGTGCTCGGGAATGCGGACGGCGTGGCGGGCGATACCGTGATCGCCCATGCGGTGATGCAGGACGCCATTGATGCCGGCGCGGTTCTCGCGGCGCTACGTGAGGTCGGCGCCTGCGAGCGCGGCACCGACGTCTCGCGCATCGTCAACGTGTTGGCGAAAGCCGACCCCTCGCCTGACGGTATGCTGCGCGGCTGGCGCCACACCATGCTGGACGATACCGACATTTCGGCAACCCGCCACGCCCGTGCCGCCGTGGGGGGCATTATCGCGGGTCTGACCGGATGTCCGGCCGTGTTTGTGTCAGGCGGCGCCGAGCACCAGGGGCCACCAGGCGGCGGTCCAGTGGCGGTGATTGCGAGAGTGTGAGTTGACGCCGCAAGAGTGGCATACTCCGTTCAAGGCGGGCTTGGCTGGGTTTGTTTGGGCAGAACGTGGCGCGCTCTCCCATAAACCTTCTCGGCGATGTTTCGGCGGAGGCTCTCTGCACTCACCAGATTGTGACGACCTAAAAGCGTGCCCAACATGCATGCCGGAGGTTCAGAGCGCGTCGCCCGCAAGGCGATTTCCCACACGCCCTTGAAAACAAACGTGCGAACTCCTGGTAGTTTCTTGAGCTATGCCGCGCAAGCAACCGCAAGCTTCATCCCTGTGCCATTTCGGATATCGCAATCGGCGGCGGTCATTGAGGCTGTGGCTAATCCCTAACGCCTGCCGACCGGAAACTGTGGTGAATGGAGATTAAGATAGTCGCTTGACGTAGGGTGGATGCGCTTGATTGGCGCCCGGGCGACCGTCTCGGCGGCAAGCTCGGCAACCTTGCGCATGAGGGCACGCCCGTCCCAGCCGACCGGCCAGCCGCGCCATAGCCGTAGGCGGCCAGCCACGAATACGGCCTCGATCTGGTCGCGATTGCCGAAGCGCACCAATTCCCATGCAAGGTCCCAAGATGGGGTAAATTCGGGTGTGTCGATATCGACCAGCAAAAAATCGGCCGCCAAGCCGGGCGCGATCTCTCCGATTTTGCCCTCGAGCCCGACGGCATCCGCGCCCGCGCGCGTTGCGTGATCGAGCCAGGTCAAACCCCCGCCGCAGGAAAAGTCCCCCACCGCAAGGCCAAAGGCGATCCGCTGGCTCGCTTCCGCAGCATCGACCAGGCGAAATGCATCGGCGCGGGTGGCGTCGGTGCCAATGCCAAAGCGGATGCCGAGTGCCGCCATCAGCTCGGCAGGAGCCACCGCATTGCCCTTCCACTGCGACGCCACCGGATTGTAGGCAACCGCCGTGTCAGTGTCGCGCAGCACACGAAGCTCCCACGGCGTCACGAGGGTCGAATGGGCGATCAGTACCTGCCGTCCCAGGGCGCCTGCATGATGCAGGTGTTCTAACGGCCGCAGCCGCCGCTCCACCAAGGAGCGTTCGACGGCGACCAAATGCTCGTTGACGTGGGTCTGAAAGATCGCGCCGGCGCGCGCACACATCGTGGCGACCTCCCGCAACATTGCATCGGAGGCCGCCTCGGGGACCGAGATCGCGAGCGAAGGACGGACAAGATCATCGGTCTGGTACTGGGCAAGATGCGCCTCAGCGCGCCGCTTGATCGCGGCTTTGTCGTGCGCGGCACCACTCAGGTCATTGCAGATTAGTCCGAGCACGCAGCGCAGGCCGGCCTCGCGGGTCGCGAGCGCGATTGTCGAAACGTCAGCTTCGGCCCGCGTACCCGCATCGACCACGGTGGTGAAACCACCACGCAGCGATTCGAGCGCCGCTGCCTTTGCGGCCAGATAAACGCGCTCCGTGTCAAGGACGCCTTCGAGCGGAATCCAAATGCGGCGGAAAATCTCCGATGGCTCACCAAACGCCAGCGCCTTTCCGAAAGTTTGGGTCAGGTGGTGATGGGCATCGATAAAGCCCGGCATCATCAGCACGCCGGGAAGTGCGACGGGCGTCAGGTCCGGATGGCGCTGTGCGATAACACCGGCGGCGCCGACGTCCGCGAACGCGCCGGCTCTCACCACAACCGCCTGCCCCTCGACCGGCCCCCGCGCCAGCAGCACGCGTTCCGGCGCGATCAGGAGATCGGGACCAACGAACAGCTCGGGCGAACGCTCTGACATATGGCGTCATTCCGCCGCCGTCGGCGTTGCGGCATCGCCGGCGGGCGCTGCAACAGCAGGCCTGCCGAGATGATGGAAAGCGATGTTGAGGATCACCGCTGTCAGCGTCCCCGCCGCGAGCCCATTGCCCATAATCATGCCAACCACCGCCGGAAACTTGCTATAGAGCCCCGGAATCATGATCGGCAACAGTCCTGTGGCAATTGCGGTCGCCAGCGTGAACAGGTTGCCGTGCGCGCTGAGGTCGACCTTGCGCAGCATGTCGATGCCCATTGTCGCGATGACGCAGAATACAATGATGGCAGTCCCCCCCACCACCGCACCAGGAATGGCGTTGACCAGCCGGCCGAGCGGGGCAAACAGTGCAAGCGCGACCAGGATGCCCCCGCTCGCCGCCGTTACGTAGCGCGAGCGGATCCCGGTCGCCCGCACAATGCCGATGTTCTCGCCGCTGGTAATGATGAGAGCGGTGCCCAGGCAGGCGCCGATGAGCGAGGCCAAGGCGTCGCCACGGATGGTCTTTGGAACGTCATGGCGCGTGTCGATCTTCTTGCCCACAATGTCGGCAATCGCGACGGTCTGCCCGGTCGCCTCCGCCATAGAGATGATGCTGAACATCATAAGCGGGAGGGCAGCGATCACATCGAGCTGCGGAACACCAAAGGGAAACAGTGCCGGCAGGCTGACGACGGGGCCGGGCACGACATCCGCCAATGTCATCGCGCCTGTTGCGGCGGCGACGCAGGCGCCCGTGACCAGCCCTAGCAGCACCGAAAGCTGGCGGAAGGTCCCATCGAGCAAACGGGCGAATGCGACCGTGAAGGCGATCGTAGCCAGCGCAAGAAGGACGTTGGAAGGGTTCGCAAAATCTGCAGTGCCGGGATCGCCCGTGATGACGCTGCCATAGACCTTAACCAAATTGACGGACACCAGAAGCAGCATGATGCCGATGACCAGCTTCGGAAAATATTTCAGACAGCGCGCGAAGACTGGCAGGAAGATTAAATAGAACACCGCCGTGATGACGACGGCGCCGGCGGCGATCCGGACATTTGCTTGCTGTGCAATAACCAGAAAGATCACGATCGGGGCGCCGCCCGGCACCATGATGAACGGCAGCCGGGCGCCGATATTCCAAGGTCCGAAGCTTTGTATCAGGGTGCCGACGCCGCACACCAGGAAGGTGGCGCTAATCAGGTTCTGGGTGAGGTCGGGTGGGAGGTGAAGGGTCTTGCTAACGAGAAAGACCGCCGTGATCGGCGAGGCCGCCATGACCAGAACGTGCTGGAGGCCGAACAGCAGGAGCTGATTGGCCGGCAGCACCGCGTCGACCGGCTGGACTTCTACTTTCATCGGACTTTATCCCTCGTCGGGGGGACCAGCCTTATGACCGCTTCCGGACATCGTCGGCCGCCGCCGCGCTCGCGTCCTTTCGGAGTGACCGCCCTCGATCACATATGGTCCGATACAGCCGCCACCGTCGAGGCCTCCAATTGTGCGACTTCGGGACTGCGCAAGCCGTTGAAGAACACGTTAAGGATGACTGAGCTAGTCGCAGCGAGCAGAATCCCCGACTCGAGCAGCGGATGAAGCGCATCGGGCGTGTAACGGAAGAAATTCGGTGCCACCAGCGGGATCATGCCGAAGCCTGTCGAGATCGCGACGACGAACAGATTGAAGCGATTGCGTGAAAAATCCACCTGGGTGAGGATGCGGGCGCCGGTGGCCGCCACCATACCAAACATCACGACGCCCGCACCGCCGAGAACGACCTGCGGCACTGCCTCGACGAGGGCGCCCATTTTGGGAAGCAGTCCCAGCGCCAGCAAGATCACGCCCCCGGTGGCGGTCACCCATCGCGACCTGATTCCGGTGACCCCAACAAGGCCGACGTTCTGCGAGAACGACGTGTACGGAAAGGTGTTGAAGATACCGCCTAGCAATGTGCCGACGCCATCGGCGCGAAGTCCGCGGGCAAGCGCAGTTTGATCGATCTTGCGATCCGTCATCTCTGCAAGTGCCAGAAACATCCCGACCGACTCGATCATCACCACCACCATGACGATGCACATGGTGAGGATCGGCACCAAATGAAATTGCGGGAAACCGAAGCGCAACGGCGTCACGATGTCGATCCATGCGGCGGACGCTACTCGGTCGTAGTGCATGACGCCGACC
>JASHYD010000459.1 GCA_030043175.1 Xanthobacteraceae bacterium
TAAGTCTTTCGTCGAGCCGGCCGATTTCCTGATCGAGCCGGGCCTGACGGGCGTCGTCGGGCCAAACGGCTGTGGCAAATCGAACCTTGTTGAGGCGTTGCGTTGGGTGATGGGCGAGGCGTCGCACAAGGCAATGCGCGCCGCGGGGATGGACGATGTCATTTTCTCCGGCAACAACAATCGGCCGGCCCGAAATACCGCCGAAGTAGCGATTACGATCGACAACGACTCACGTACCGCGCCGGCCCAGTTCAACGGCGAGGACACCCTCGAAGTGTCGCGCCGGATCGAACGCGAGGAGGGGTCGACCTACAGGGTCAACGGCCGCGAGGTGCGAGCCCGGGACGTGCAAATGCTGTTCGCCGACGCGTCCACAGGGGCGCGCTCGCCGGCACTCGTGCATCAGGGTCGGATTGGCGAGATCATACAAGCCAAGCCCGAACAGCGCCGCCGCGTGCTTGAAGAGGCCGCGGGAATTTCGGGGCTGCACGCGCGGCGCCACGAGGCGGAGTTGCGGCTGCGCGCCGCCGAACAAAATCTCGCCCGGCTTGAAGACGTGATCGGCCAGCTGTCCGGCCAGATCGATGCCTTGAAACGTCAGGCGCGCCAGGCTGTGCGCTATCGGACACTCTCGCAGAGCGTTCGCAAGGCGGAGGCCGCGCTGTTTCATGTGCGCCTCGTCACGGCAAAGCGTGAGGTCGAGGACGCGGCTCGTGCTCACGACACCGGTGTTCGTGAGGTTGCGGAGTGCACCTCCGTCCAGACGAGGGCCGTCACCAATCAGGCGGTCGCTGCCGCAAACCTGCCGGGACTGCGCGAGGGAGAAGCCGCCGCCGCCGCCGCTCTGGCGCGGCTGATCAACGCCCGCGACGCTCTGGAGCGAGAGGAGGCACGCGCCAAGGAGCGCTTTGCCGAGCTTGAGCGCCGCCTTGTCCAACTCGACGCCGACATCAGTCGTGAGCGCAAGCAATCGGCTGACGCCGACACGGCGCTGGCGCGCTTGGGTGCCGAGCAGGAGGCCCTGAAGCGCGAAGCCGCCGCGAGCGTGGAGCGGCGCGCCAGCGTCGAAGAGCGCGCCAACCTCGCCGATGCGGCGCTCGCTGCCAGCGAAAAGACCTTCGCCGAGCTGACGGCTTCGCTTGCGGACCTGACGGCAAAGCGCGAGCAGCTCGATACCGCAATCCGCGACAATGAAATGCGCCGTGCCCGGCTTGAAAGAGAACTGGGTCAGGTGACGACCGAACTGAACCAGCTGATGGCCGACGCTGCGGGCGCGGCCGACATCGAGGCGCTGGCGGCGGCCGTGACATCTGCGCGAATCGCGGTGACGGCCGCCGAGTCGGAGGCGTTGCGCGCGGAGGCCGCGCACTCCGCCGCTCGTCAGGCCCTCGATGTGGCCCGCCAGCCGCTTGCCGAAGCGGAGCGCCATGTTCATCGCCTGGAGACGGAGGCCAAAACCCTCGCTCGCGTTCTGCATGTCGACAACAGAAAGCTGTGGCCTCCGGTGATCGATCTGCTCACCGTCGAGAAAGGGTACGAAACGGCGCTGGGCGCTGCTCTCGGCGATGATCTCGACGCGCCGGTCGAGCCGGCTGCGCCGATGCATTGGGGCGGCGCCCCGATCGATCCGAGCGATCCGCCATTGCCAGAAGGCGCGCAGCGGTTGTCCGACTTCATCATCGCTGCGCCCGATGCCATGATGCGTCGATTAAAGCAGATTGGCCTCGTCGCCCGCACCGATGGCGCCCGCCTCGTGCGCGATCTCAAGCCCGGACAACGGCTGGTTTCGCAACAAGGCGACTTGTGGCGCTGGGACGGCTATGCGGTTGCCGCCCACGCGCCGACCGGCGCTGCCCGCCGTCTCGCCGGCCGCAACCGGCTCGCTGACATCGAGGCGGAGCTGCGCATTGTGCGAGCCGACTTTTACATCCGGCGCGAATCCGTCACGGCCGCCGAGGCGGAGGTCGCGGCGGCCCGCGATGCTGAGAATGCGGCGCGGACGCGCTGGCGCGACACGCAACGCGAGGATGATGCCGCCCGCGACCGCCATGCCGCCGCCGAACGCGAGCTCAACCGCATCACGTCGCGCCGCTCCGCACTGCTCGAAGCACAGGCAAGACTCACCGCAGCGATTGGAGAAGCCGACGCCGCTCGCGCCGCGGCCGCGGAGGCTCAAGCGGCTCTGCTGCCGACGGCAGATCTCGAATCGCGGCTGGCCGAGGCCCGCGCCGGGGTGATGGACGATCGCGCACGGCTCGCCCAGGTGCGTGCCGAAGCCCAAGCCCTCGCCCGCGAGCTTGAGCTGACGCAACGCCGGGTGGTTGCGATCGATTCCGAAGCCTCCGATTGGCGGGCGCGCCGCGACGGCGCCGCAGCCCAGATCGCCACGATTGAGATGCGTCTTGCCGGCGCGAAAACCGAGCATGAGAGCCTGCTGGACGCGCCGCAACTGTTCGAAGGCAAGCGTCGCGTCCTGATGGATGAAATCGCAAGCGCCGAGGCCGCGCGCCAGGAAGCGGCCGGCCGGCTCGCCGAAGGCGAACATGCGCTCGCGCTCGCTGACCGCGCGGCCCGCGCGGCGCTCGAAGCATTGTCGGCAGCGCGCGAATCCGGTGCGCGTGCAGAGGAGCGTCATCAGGCGGTGAAGCGCCGGATGCTGGATCTCGCCACCGAGATCCGAGAAATCTTGGAGGCTGAGCCAGAAACGCTGGCCGCGCTGGCCGGTTTTGAGGCTGACGCACCCTTGCCCGAGATCGCAGCCATCGAGGCCGAGCTTGAGAAGCTGAGGCGCGACCGCGAGCGGCTCGGTGCCGTCAATCTTCGCGCCGAGGAGGAATTGCGCGAAGTCGAGACCCAGCATGCGACTCTAACCTCGGAGCGAGACGATCTCGTCGAGGCGATCAAGCGGCTGCGGCAGGGGATTATGAGTCTCAATCGGGAGGCGCGCGAGCGGCTGCTCGGCTCTTTCGAGGTGGTTCGCGCCCATTTCGAGCGCCTGTTCACCGACCTTTTCGG
The DNA here is from genome assembly GCA_030043175.1 of Xanthobacteraceae bacterium. The sequence goes on from JASHYD010000459.1 coordinate 3,016, forward strand.
GGGCGGTACCGCAGAACTGCAACTCATCGAGCACGATGACCCGTTGGAGGCGGGGCTTGAGATCCTTGCCAAGCCGCCGGGCAAGAAGCCGGCGACGCTGTCACTCCTTTCGGGTGGCGAGCAAGCGCTCACCGCACTGGCGCTGATATTTGCCGTATTTCTCACCAATCCCGCGCCGATTTGCGTGCTTGACGAGGTAGACGCGCCGCTTGATGATCATAACGTTGACCGCTTCTGCGACCTCCTGGATCAGATGGCGAAATCGACCGAGACGCGCTTCATCGTCATCACCCACAATCCGATCACCATGGCCCGGATGAACCGCCTTTTCGGCGTGACCATGGCGGAGCGCGGCGTGTCGCAGCTGGTCTCGGTCGATCTCGAAGATGCCGTGAAGATACGCGAGGCGGTGGCGTAATTTCGAATGCGCCTGCCCCCCGCCCTGCCGCCGAGCCTCAAGGCCGCTCTCGCGCGGCTTGCCCACGGGGTGTCGCGCAACGCCATCGCTCAACGGGCCGCGGTCCAGTCGCGGAACTACCGGGCGGGGGGCGGATCGCAGGCGATCGCCACGAGCGATGACGCATTGGCCTACGCATTCGCCCGGTTGCCCGCCACCTATGCGGCCGCGGTCGCCGTTTTCAACGCGACCGGCGAGACGCTGCCTACATTCCAGCCGCGCACCCTGTTGGATGTCGGCGCCGGTCCGGGCACGGCTGCTTTTGCGGCAAGTGAGGCATTTGAAACGCTCGCCGATATTCGCCTCATCGATGCCAATGCATCCTTGCGGAATTTGAGCCTGCAGCTGATGGCGCAAGCGGGCAACCAAGCCCTGCGCCAAGTTGTTCACAGACAATCCTATCGGCATGGCGACGCGCGAGTGCTGCTTGCCGGTGCGCAACCCGCCGACCTCGTCGTTGCCAGCTATATGGCGAGCGAAATCGCGGCCGACGGGCTTGCGCGGTTGACGCAGCTGCTCTGGGCCGCGACCGCCGGCGCGCTCGTGATCATCGCCCCCGGTACGCCGGAAGGCTATCGGCGCATCCTGCAGATGCGCGGCGAACTGGTCGCGGCCGGCGCCCATGTGGCGGCGCCCTGCCCGCACGAACGTCCGTGCCCGTTGCGCCCGCCTGACTGGTGCCATTTCGCCCAGAGGCTGGCGCGTTCGCGCGATCACCTGCTCATCAAGGACGCCGAATTGCCGTTCGAGGACGAGAAGTTCTCCTATGTGGTGCTCTCGCGCGGCAACCCGCAACCGATAAATGCCCGCGTTCTGGCGCCGCCGAAAATCACCAAAAGCGCCATCTCGACGAAATTGTGCATGGACGCAGGTGTTGTGAGCGAGATTGCGGCGCGGCGTGACCTCGGTGCCTATCGGCGCTGTAAATCCTGGCGATGGGGCGACAGCGTGTGACGGTGAATCAAGGGTAGCCGTTCAAAACGTTGCGCCGCCATATCGCGGGCCAGGATCGAGGGGCCCCAGATAAAATCGAAACAACTTCACTTGCCGGGAGGGTGCCACCATCTGGGCGTCCACCTGCAACTCATAGAACGGGCCGGTGAGCCTTCGCTCAGACCACCAAGGAGATCGTCCTGATTACCGGTGACCCTGCGGGTGCTGAGGTGCGCTAAAATCGGTGTCGCCTTTCGGCGCCTCACTTATCGGGTTTGCGCCTTTGCGCGCACCTACGACTTTGCCGGGGCCGACTCGCTGAGCCGCCTTTCGGGCCGGATAACGTTGTGTCAGGTCTGCACACCCGTCTGGTCGAGTGCCCCGATCCGACGGCGTAACGCTGCAAAGCAACAGCACAGCGGATTGGTGATCTCGCGCTCCTCTAAACGGTCGGCGCTTCGGCTCGCGAGTATTCTGTCGAGCTTGAAGAGCGCCGGCTTGGCGCGATTGTCGCCTCACGAGGGTGCTTGGTATCGAGAGTGCGCCCCCGCAACACTTGACCGGACTTGCCGTTGCCTAGAGACTCCGCGCTACTGCAACCGCGCCGGCACCTTGTTAGGCAGGTAGTCCACACCATGTCGGTCGTTGGGAACGCCGTTCATCCAGCGCAGCTTTTCAGGGGCGACGGTTGAATCGCGGCGCTTGCGCGCTTGGGGAACGGAGCGATCAGGGAGCACACGATATGTCTACGACCGGCTGGATCGTCCTCGGTGTCATTGTGGTGATCTTGGCATGGGTCATCAGCGCCTATAACGGCCTCGTTGCCATGGGGCAGCGGGTGAGCCAAGCCTTCGCCGATATCGATGTCCAATTACGCCAGCGCCACGATCTCATTCCCAATCTGGTAGAGACCGTGAAGGGTTACGCGGCACACGAGCGCGGCACTCTTGACGCTGTCATCGCGGCTCGCAACGCTGCCGTGACGGCCAAAGGCCCTGAGGCCCAGGCCGCGGCCGAGCAGCAGCTGTCGGGAACGCTTGGGCGCCTGATCGCTCTGTCGGAGGCCTATCCGGATCTCAAAGCCAACACGAACTTCCAGCAACTGCAGGGTGAGCTCACGGACATCGAAAATAAGATCGCCGCCGCCCGCCGCTTCTTCAACAGCGCCGTAAGCGAATATAATGCCCGCATCGCACAGTTC
>JASHYD010000460.1 GCA_030043175.1 Xanthobacteraceae bacterium
TTACAGCCGACGCTATGCTTTGTTGATACGCTTGCTACGCTCTAAGAAACTGATTGATGCGAACACGTCTGCTCTACTCGATGATCTCCAAAACATCAACAATGCCACTGCTCAGAACCTCAATGATCCGACGGAGATGGAAGCCTCGGGATACCAAAAGCTGGCCGACCAACTAATTCGACATTTCGATGGTCTGACCGGAGTCAGCAATACGATCGTCTTAAGAACTCGTATCCCCTAAACGCCTCGTTCTTCCAGCTCGGCATACGCTTTTCGCCATATATAGTGTTCGTGGCGTGGTTTAGGCGGCTCCGCGTCGATAATCTGATCGTTTGCGCGATTGTGAAACTGCAGCGATGTTGCAATCGGGCGATGGATAAACGGCTGCGAAATGTTCATGATGAGCGGTCCCGCTTCGCAACCGCCGGAGGCGGCGGCTCATTCACCGTCACGTGCGAACCGAGTCGCAGCTTATATTGGCCATTGACGACGACGCGGTCTCCTTCGGCAAGCCCGGATGTGACGATCGTCCGGTCGGCGGTGGTGGGTCCGGCCGTGATCGGGCGCGCATCGACGACGCCGTCGGGCTTGACGACCCAGGCGAAGATTCCTTCTGGCCCGCGCTGAATGGCCGGCGCTGGAATGACCAGGACGTCGCGGCGTACGTCGAGGAGGACGCGCGCGTTGACGAAGTCTCCCGGCCACAGCTTCCCGTCGTCGTTGGCAAACATTGCCTTGAGACGAATCGTGGCGCTGGCCTGATCGACGATATTGTCGATCAGCAGCAGCGTACCCTTGCTGAGCGGCGTGACATTGTCCTGACTGAACGCCGTCACCTCCACCTGGCCACGCGCCTGCGCGTCGCGCACGTCATTGAGCGAGCGCGCCGAGAGGGTGAACACCACCGCAATCGGCTTGGTCAGCGTCAGGGTTGCGATAATGGCGGAATCGGCAGCGTGGACGATATTTCCGGGATCAATCAGGCGCACGCCCATGCGGCCGTCGCTCGGGGCGGTGACCAGGGTATAATCAAGTTGCGTTTGTGCAGTTTCAATCGCGGCATCGTCGGCATTGAGCGAAGCGATCAGTTGATCCACCTTGGCCTGCTGCTGATCGACCACTTGCTGGGTTTCAAAGCTCTTGCTGACTAGAGTGCGCGAGCGGACTAGGTCCTTCTGCGCAGACGAGAGTTGGGCTTCGTCCTGCTTCCTCTTGGCTTTGGCCTGATCGAGCGCCGCCTGATAGAGGCGCGGATCAATCCTCACCAGGACATCGCCCTTCTTGACCTGCTGGCCTTCCGTGAACAGCACGGCTGCGATCTGGCCGTCGACTTGCGAGCGGATGCCGACCGTGAAGGACGCCTGTACCGAACCCAGTCCGGCGAGGTAGACTGGCAGGTCGCTCTTTGTGGCGGTCGCCACCGTAACCGGAACAGCCGCCGGCGCCGATGAGCGCGGGGCGCGGACTGGCTCCGGCGTCTGATGCAGGTACCATGCACCCACGCTGCCAACTGCAATCACAACCGCGCAGTACAAAAGAACGCGTCGACCGCGACCCATGTTCATCTCCTCGAAGCGAGGCTCCGTGCAGAGGCATAGAGCCTGGAATCTTTATCTCGTCTCGATGACACCCGGTTTTTGTGTAAGGTTTTGATGCAGCACTTTGTGATCCCGTTGATCAGTGAAAAGTGGCCGGAACCAGGTCAGCATCCGTCCGCAAATGAGTACGCCCACCCACATTGCGAGCGACGTGCCACCGATGAGCTTGACGCGCATCGGGGCATCCGCGCCGGGCGCCTTTGCACAGGCATGCATCGCGGCCCAGCTTCGTGGGATGGGACTCGCCGGAAGCCGGACCGGCGCACGGCGCATCCCGAAGTACCGCGCCGCGCGCAGCCGAACGTTAGCACGACGGCGCGGGCGGAACATTACCAAAGTTAATACGTTTGCTGCGGGCGCGCCAGCGGGCCTGCATCGTGCTTCCATCCGCCCTAACGGCGGCCACCGAGTTATATCTGTCTTGAGGACGATTGAGCAGGGGCTGAGCAGGGCGATTCAGGCCATGCAGGAGAAAAGCAGGAGGAAATAGGGGCGCGAGTTATGGGCAGGTTTGTGAAGGGTCAAAGTGGCAATCCCGGTGGAAAATTCCGAAAAGGTATATCCGGGAACCCAGGCGGTAAGCCAAAAGCACTCCCGGCAGATATCGTCAGAATGGCCCAAGAGGGGTCGGGAGATGCTATGCAGTGGCTGATAGATGTTGCGCATGGCAAGGTGAAGGGCGGAAGCCACGACACGCCCCTAAAGGCCGCCGCTATGCTGCACGAGCGCGGCTACGGCAAGCCCGCGCAGAATATCACCATCGACATCGCCTTGAAGCGAGCGATCGTAGGGCATAACCCCGTCGAGCAGCTCCGCATCCTGCAGGACATGCGGTCGCGCTACGTGGCCCAGCTCGAGGCGCCGATCGAGATTAACGCAGAGGTTCTGGAGGACGCATGATACACGATGACCCGGTTCTATCCGCGATAGACAAGGAGATCGCAGGCCTGGAGGCGCAGCTCGCCGAGAGCGTTCCGCCAAATCCGTTCTGCTGCCTTATCCACGATAAGGATGGCGCATTGAGTAATGCCGAGGAGGCTGTCGCAGCCATCGAGGCCGAGTATGAGGCGCGCGAGAGCGGTAAGCCGAGCAAGTACGCTGTGATCGCGCCCCGTATTAAAGACGCCGTCGTGGAGGCGCTGGCGGCCGCGCACCCTGCCAATTTCGAACGAGGCAGGCTCGGTATGCTTTGCCGAGTGATCGTTGCCTCGCATAGGCGCGACGAGGCGGTTCCAGTGCCGCAGGAAGGCGATGGGCCGCCATCGCCAGGCGCTCGTATGGACGACGCCGCGCATCCATCCTTGCATCCATCCTTGCATCCTTCCTCAAAGCCGACCCAGACGCCCAGCGCGCGTTCGTTAGTGACGCCGGCTGGACGAAGGTCATTCTGGGCGCGCCCGACGAAGCGACGCTGTGGCTCGCATACCGACCGACGCGCGTGCGACGCCGGCCTACCCTGCCATCTCTGGGTCGAAGACGACAGGCCCATTGGTAACTTTGCGCCGCCTTTTCCGAATCACCCCGCCTTGTCACTCTCCGCGATGATCTGTGTGCCGTTACTGTATTGAATGCGATCCTTCGGGTAGAGCTGCCGGGCGATCTCGTACGCCGCACTCCCGACCGTTGGGTGGGAACAAAGTGCAATCACCTCATCGCGCGAATTGATGCGTATCACTTTGAATGGAAGATCATCGAACATGGCTCAACTCCCTCCTGTTTTGGACACTAGAAGCGAAATGCGAACATGAGTCGATGGGTGCATTGCAATAAGGCTAAAGTGAACTCTTTATGTGTCACCTTCAAGCGCCCTCCGGCCGACGTCGGTGATGCGGTAGCGATCCACTTTCATCGCCGGGCCGCCGGCCCTGATAAACCTCGTTGTCACCGTTGCGAGCCCTGCGAGTACAAGTCCTGCCAGCGCCACACGCCAGAATCCGTAGGCGAACAAAGTCGCCTCCGGATGACAGCGGTACAGACGGCAACCACGAAAACGGCCGACTGGCGCTCTCGGCGTCAGCGCTGGCTTCCAGCGCCGCCCATAGTTGCGCAGCGGCGTCGTTCGGATCTCGCCACAGCGCCGTGCGGGATTGGCGCCGTTCGAGCTTTTCGAGGCGGCGCAATCTCATCGTGCTCATTGGCTCCTCTCAAACAGCAACGCTCGCGAAAGGCGGGCGCTGGGTGAGCTTTCGGTGGTGGCTGTCCTATGCAAGCCACCGCGGTAGCGGCCGGGACATCCGCTGAGGCGTGGACATCCCGACCTGTGCGGCGGTCCTTATGTGGGAGATCGGCCACCGGCGGCGCCCATCCGAAACCCGGCGACGCACGGTCAACGGCTATCCCCGCGCCGACGGTTCCGGCCACATTTTGACACGGGAAGGCTGGCCTTCCGATCTCTCGGCGGGTCGGTGCTGTGGGAGGCTGCCACCCCGATCCGCGCCAGCACCCGGCTAACCTGCGCGGCGTGCCAAGCGCCCTGGCCGGATGCGGTCGGAACGGTTACGCTTGAAGGGCACTGCGCCCGCATGTCTGCCGCCTCGGCGACGTCGCCAACATGAGGACGAGCGCGCCGACCTGTGGCAGGAACGTTCTGAACAACAGCCAGAGCATCGCGAAGTCATCGGCACCGGGTTGGATTGCGCCCCGTCTCTCGTCAGACGGCTTCCGGGCTTCCTGGCAGAAGGTGAAGAGGCGATCGATGATATCTCAGGTGCCACGCCGCTACCGAGGCTTGTTGAGAGGGGTATGTCGGTGCTTGACCTCATTTCCGGGCGTCGTGCGCGCGTTGAGCGCGTGCCTCGCCGTCGTTTGCCTCGCGTCAACCGTGGTTGCGCAACAGGAACCTCCACTGCAGCGAATCGATCGCAATCGCCTGTGCGTCACGAACGGCGCTGTCTCGGTTCTCGCAAACGGCCGGTTCGCGATCGACGCGCCGAGTTCACGGGCGGTTGTCCAAGCCGCGGCAACAAATGCGACGGATCAGACTGCCGAGATTCGCTTCCAATATCTCGGGCCCAGTCACGGGAGCAAACCCTTGGCGTCCGGCAAATTGCGGCGCCAAATCGGCCTGAAGCCGCAGGCCGCGGACAGCTGCAATTTGATCTATG
>JASHYD010000461.1 GCA_030043175.1 Xanthobacteraceae bacterium
CACGCCGCAGGCATCATCGACCTCCAGCCCATCGAGGATTTTCAGCATCTCGTCATTGAGCGCCGGGTTCATGGCGTTGCGCTTCTCGGGCCTGTTCATCGCCACCCAAGCGATCCCTTCATCGAACTCCACGTGTACATTGCCTTGAGGCGATACCGCCGAAGGTCTCGTCCGCTCGCGGTTTTTCGCAGGCGCCATGAATGCTTTTCCTTTCAACTGGTTCCGACGGCGGGCCGGCCTTCGACAACGGCGTTCCGATCCGCCAACGCCGTGCCGGGGCGGCGCGAGAAGCGGACGCAGATGGTAGCGAGCGCGGCGATGAAGACCGGCACGGAGGTCGTTGCGAAGATGGCGGCTGCCGACCACTGGCCCTTGAGCATAGCCCCGCCGGCCATCGGTCCGAACACCGATGCGACGCGCCCGGCGCCGAGTGCCCAGCCGACCCCGGTCGCCCGCATCTCGGTCGGGTAGAGCATCGAGGCGAGCGCATTGATGCCACCCTGGCCGCCAATGACGAACAGTCCGGCGCAGAAAACGCCGATCGCGGCGAGCCTCGCATCAGCGCCTGCGAGCCCGATCAGAATGATGGAAATGCCGGCAGCAACGTAGTTTGCCGCGAGCACCCGCGTGGCGCCGTGCCGGTCGATGAAGTAGCCCAGGGCGAGCGGCGACAAGATGCCGCCAAGCGAAAACAGCGCCGCGATGGCGCCAGCCTGCTTGAGGTCGACGCCCGCAAAGACCCGAAGGAAGGTGGGCATCCACGAGGCGATGAAGGTGAGCACGAACAGGTTCATGGCGTAGCTCAGCCACAACAGCAGCGTGGTCGGCGCGCGGCCGTGGCGGAACAAGGCGACCACCGGCATCGCGCCGGAGTTCTCCTCGCGCATCGAAAAGGCGTGTGGGCCTGAAAGCTGCAATGCCGGATCGATGCGCCGCAAATGCGCCATCACCTCGTCGCTGCGGTCACCTTTAAGAACCATGAACCGGATCGACTCCGGTAGCAGGACATACAGGAGGGCGACAACGACGAGCGGCGTGAGCCCGCCCATCCAGAAAGCAGCCCTCCAGCCGAATTGGGCGGCCAGCGCTGAGGCGATCGAGCCGCCGCCGCCGGCGCCTACCGTATAACCCATGAACAGGATGATCACGAGGATCGGCCGGCTGCGGCGCGAACAGTACTCGGATGTGACTGCCACCAGGTTGGGTACCACCGCGCCGAAGAAGAACGAGGCCACAAAGCGCAAGGCGGCAAGCTCGCCTGTCGATGTCGCAAGCGTGCCGGCGAGCGTCAACAGGCCAAGCAACGCCGTGCAGATGAGAATAATGTTGCGGCGGCCGAAGCGGTCGGCGAACGGCGACACCGCGTAAGCGCCGAGCCCGAGCCCGATGGTCTGAAACACGAAGATCGATGTCACCGCGGACAAAGGCACGCCGAAGTCCTGTGCCAGCGCCGGCACCAGATAGCCGACCACGAACACGTCGTAGCCATCCACCGCCATAACCAACGTGCACAGCGTGAAGATGAGGATGCGATAACCACCGAATCGCGGGCGATCGAGGAACTCGCCAACATCGAAGGCGACGCAGCCATCAGGCGAGCCGCTCATATTTCCTCCCATCAGGCGTGCCCCCGCTGTCTCCACCCGACCGCCGCTCCCGCCGGGACCAATATTTGATTTTGAGGCCCGCCAAGCCTATCAGGACGCCTATCAGGCACCCTGATATCCAGTCAAGTCGGCCGACAAGTCAAACTGACAAGGACGTGATGTGTCGCAGCATGCGAGGTTGAGTTACCTGATACGGCAGGCGCAGCTTGCGACCTACCAGCGGCTCGACCGCGCTCTGCGCGGTTTCGGCCTCACGCCCGCCCAGTACACGGTCCTCGCCATTCTCAGCCGTCGGGACGAGAGCTTGTCCTCGGCGGCGCTCTCGCGCCGGCTCGGGGTGAGCCCCCAATCCGCCAATGAGATGGTGGCGACGTTGACTGCGCTGGGCTTGGTACGCGGCACGGCGGGCGCTGAGAATCGCCGCATCCGCTGGCTCGGACTGACGTTGAGAGGCCGAAACCTATTGGTGCAGTGCGACGCCGCGGTCGACCGGTTTGAGGAGGCGCTCTTTTGCGTATTGGCGACGCCGGAACGCGAGACACTGCGGCGCCTCCTCGTCAGGGTTATCGCGGCCGATCGCGGTGCGCAGGCGGCGGAGTCGTTGCCCCTGTCCGTTGCAGCCGCGAGACGCGGCGGCACGCGGGGCGCTCGGCAGGCGGGTTGAGCGAAGCCCGCCCCCAGGGCCTCCCCTACCCGGGTCGGGCGGGAGGGACGGGAGGGATGCGTTGCGCGTTTCGCATCACCGTGCGGGCCTCATGCGCGTCCTGCGGGGTGGAAATATTCGCCCGGATCGTGTAATGACCCGCTCGGCTTCCTATATCGTCAAGGATACCGGCGCAGACGCGCCCAGTACTTTACAAGCCGCTGACCTTGCAAGAGAAACCAGATGCTGACCGTAGTTATCGTGATCCACCTGATGATCGTGCTCGCCATGATCGGCGTCGTGCTGTTACAAAAATCTGAGGGTGGCGGCCTCGGCATGGGTGGAGGCGGCGGCGGTGGATTTTTGTCAAGCCGCGGCACCGCGAACGTCTTGACTCGCACCACCGCGTTGCTGGCGCTGGGTTTTTTCGTCACCAGCCTGGTGCTGTCAATACTGGCGGGCTACGACCGCAAACCGCGCTCGATTATCCAGGACACCGGGTCGACGCCGGCTCCGGCGCAAGCACCCGGCGCACCGCCGCCGCTCAATCTGCCGGATGCTCTGCGCGGCGGCGGCCAGTCGGCGCCGCCGGCGGACGGTGGCGCGCCCCAGGTTCCAAGGTCGCAGTGACGAACCCACCCCAGAGGGCCGGATTTCCGGCCCTCTGGTTTTCGGCGGCTTGCCGATTTCGGGGGCGCGGGCTCAAGCCCGCATCCCAGCGCTCCCGGCGGGGGCGAGTGGAGCGGGGATACCCTGCGCGAAACAGCCAGCGGCCGATCGCAGATCGGCCGCCTAACGCGTTGATATGTTAGCATGAAATCATGCCGATGCGAGTTTGAGGAAAAAGCTGCGGGCGCAGCGATTTGCCTCTCGTCGAATCGGGTGCTTCGGAGTAAAGCTTAAGTCCCATGGCGCGGTTCATATTCATCACCGGCGGCGTGGTTTCTTCGCTTGGCAAGGGGTTGGCATCGGCAGCCTTGGGCGCGTTGCTGCAGGCACGCGGCTATTCGGCGCGCCTGTGCAAGCTTGATCCCTATCTCAACGTCGATCCGGGGACGATGTCGCCTTATCAGCACGGCGAGGTCTTCGTCACCGACGACGGTGCGGAAACCGATCTCGATCTCGGCCACTACGAGCGCTTCACAGGCAGGCCGGCCACACGCCAGGACAACATCACCACCGGCCGCATCTACCAGGATATTCTGACCAAGGAGCGCCGGGGCGATTACCTCGGCGCGACCGTCCAGGTCATTCCCCATGTCACCAATGCGATCAAGGAATTCATTCTCGATGACAATGACGGGTTTGATTTCGTGCTGGTGGAGATCGGCGGCACGGTCGGCGATATTGAAGGACTGCCGTTCTTCGAGGCGATACGCCAGCTCGGCAACGAGCTGCCGCGACGGAGCGCCGTCTATATTCATTTGACGCTGCTGCCTTTTATTCCTTCGGCGGGCGAGCTCAAGACGAAACCCACCCAGCATTCCGTCAAGGAACTGCGTTCGATCGGCATTCAGCCGGACATCTTGCTGTGCCGCACCGACCGGCCGATCCCCAAGGAGGAAAGGCGCAAGCTGTCGTTGTTCTGCAATGTGCGCGAATCGGCCGTGATCGAAGCGCGCGACGTCGACAACATCTATGCTGTGCCGGAGGCCTATCACGCGGCCGGGCTTGACTCTGAGCTTCTCGCGGCCTTCGGAATCAAAGGACCGCCCCCCGATCTCGAGCGCTGGCGGGTGATCAACGAGCGCATCCGCAACCCTGAGGGGACTGCGACGATCGCGATCGTCGGCAAGTACACGGGCCTCAAGGATGCCTACAAGTCGCTGATCGAAGCTTTGTCCCACGGCGGCATCGCCAACAAGGTCAAGGTCGACCTCGATTGGATCGAAAGCGAGGCGTTCGAGCGCGAGGACCCGGCGCCGCTGCTGGAGCATGTCGACGGCATCCTGGTGCCTGGCGGGTTTGGACAGCGCGGCGCCGAGGGCAAAATCCGCGCGGCGCAATACGCCCGCGAGCGGCGCGTGCCGTATTTCGGCATCTGCTTCGGCATGCAGATGGCGGTGATCGAGGCGGCGCGCAATCTGTGTGGCATAGCAGCCGCGAATTCCTCGGAATTCGGCGCAAC